>DRKO01000001.1 GCA_011051745.1 Chloroflexota bacterium
ATTTCATCAATATGGGGGACTTCCCCCAGGTGGGATGGGGTACGTCACAGCCTCTCGTGCTGGAAACCCCGGGGAAGGGCCTGGGCTGGCTTTTGCTTCAGGGCCATGGGGTTGTGGATATTAAGGTCAGTGATCCCCAGCGGTTTGCCAAGCAGTATGCTATTGGCAAACCGATTGTGCGTCTGGGCGATATCAAGGAACGGCTGTTGACGATGATCCTTGGTGAGTTGCAGGATATCATCGCCACTCATGCACCGGGTGACCTGATGGGTCTGAACCGGATGCTGAGCGAGATTGAGGGGGCAGCTCTTGCCCAGTTGCGCGAGAAGTTCGAGGCGGTTGGGCTTACGTTGAAGGCCTTCGAGATGAAGCCGCTCAGCGCGGCCAGGACAACGGCGGAGGATCTGCGCAACATGGGGTTGCTCGATGTGGCGACCTATCAGGCTCTGCAGGCGGCGGACGCTTTGCGAGATGCAGCGCAGAACCCCGGTGGGATGGCAGGGGCCGGTGTTGGGTTGGGCGCAGGCATTGGGCTGGGGCAGGCGCTTGCGGGTGCATTTCAGCAGCCTCAGCAGCAACAGGAGGGAACTCAGCAGTCGGGTGGTGGAGCGCCTCAGGCTCCCCGGACGCGGGAAGAGATTCAGGCTTTGCTGGATAACCTTGATATGAGGTTCGCCAACGGCGAGATCAGCGAGGCTACGTATGAGCGTCTGGTTGCTAAGTGGCAGGCCAAGCTTGATGAGCTGAGCTAGTTCCCCCGGCTTACGATTGTAACAAGGGGGCCAGCCGTGCAGGCTGGCCCTTTTTTTGGTTCTTGGCTGGGCTTACTGTTCGGAGGGGATACCCAGAGCGGTCTCCAGTTGCTCGATTTCATCTTCGGCGAGGGTTGGGTTGGATTGTTCCCGGATGTACGCTTTCAGGGATGGCTTTCGCTTGTCGGCATGGGTGGCGGGGATTATGGGGTTGTCGGCGTAGACATTTGCCTTCGGATTCAGGAAAACGATGATGGGCTGTACGGTGATGTCATCTCTCTGGAGGTGGCGGCGGAGCCATTCCTGCGTCTTTTTGGCTTCGTTGCGGGCTTCCCGTATTGGATCGCCAAGTGAGTTCTGGCTGATGGCCCTCTGGAGGCGCTTTGGCAGGGAGTCTGTGGTGTGCCATTTGTCTTTCTCGAAGTAGACCGTCGTGGGCTGGGAGTAAGTGGTCAGCGTGAAGATGCCATGCTTGCATATCAGCACGTGTCTGGCGGGGAGCCAGTAGTGGTATAGATGAGCTTCCTTCCCCAGACCTCGCAGGGCTTTGGATAGTGCCTCGTGTGGGATCGGGGGTTGAAAGAATCGGTTGGTGATGCTCAGGCCGATGACCGACAGGATAACGCCTGCGATGAGGAGAGGTAGAGGGGAGGCTTCTATTTTCGGGGAGAAGGCGGTGACGGTGGAGACGATCAGCATGACGAGCCCTGCAACGCTTGTGCTGGTGCTGATGAAGTGTCTTGTTTTGACGAACCGTTCGTTCGTAATCGTTTTCATTGGGCCTTCTTGGGTGCTGGCGAGATCGGGTGGTTCTTGGCTTGCATTGCTCGCTGGCGGGCCAGGAGACGGCGCATCCGGGCGTGCTTCTCACGGCTGACGGGGTAGAAGAAGGCTGTCACAATTGCGCCGATCAGGAAGACTGTTCCGGCTGGGCCTGTCAGGATGCGGATTGCGAGGAGCGTTTCGGGCGATTGTTGGAAGACAGCGGCCTGGGCCGTCGGAGAGCGATAGTTTGAGAGTGCGAGAACCTGGGAAGCCAGGAAGATCGCTCCTGCGCTCGTTATCTTTCGGATGAACGTTTTGAGGCCGTAGTACGTCCCCTCGCGCCGTCGCCCGGTCATGAGTTCGTCCCACTCTACCACGTCGGGGAAGAGGGCTTCGGGTAGTACGTGGGCGGTGGAGACGCTGATTCCGGCCAGGAAGGTTAGCGTCAGGATGTAGGTGCGCTGTCCCGGCTGAATGGTGATGATCAGCAACTGGACGACGGCCCAGAATAGCATACCGACGATGTATGCGTTGCGCTTGTTCCAGTGTCTGGCCAGCCAGGTCCAGATAGGCAGAGCGGCGATGGCTGTTGTCATCAGAACCAGAAACACAACTGATTCAAACGGCAGTGTTCCGAGTACCGGGATCGTCATGTTGCTGCGCTGGACGCCACCCTCGACCCAGTACGTCAGGAAGAAGGGGAGCATTAGCCCGATCAGGTCGAAGGTTACCCAGTTCAGCACGTTGATAGCGGTGGCGATGCGAAACGGTTTGTTGTTCCAGGCCGCCTTCAGGGAATCCCGTATCTCAGGGGTTGGGAGTTCGGCGTGCTCTTCCCGCTCCCTGGTGACAAAGAACATGGTCAGGAAGGGAAGTGCTCCCAGTGCCCCAAAAATTGAAGCCATGAGCAGGTAGCCCTGCTGAGGCGTGGGGGCCATGTCCACGATTGCGGGGGCTCCGGCGGCGGCCGCCAGCGAGGCCATCAGGTTGAAGAACATACGGAATGTTGTCAGGGAAGTGCGCTCGTCGTAGTCCTCCGTCATCTCCGGGGTGAGGGACAGGAAGGGTACTGTGATGAGCGTCTGGAGGGTGTCGGTGATCATGTAGGCCAGCGCGACATGGATCATCAGCGCGATCTGGCTCTCCCAGGGAGGCGTCCACCATAGCATGACAAATGCGAATCCAAAGGGGATCGCAAAGATGAGCAGGAAGGGGCGTCTGCGTCCCCAGCGTGTCTTGACCCGGTCGCTGAGTGCTCCGATGATGGGGTCATTGATCGCGTCCCAGATGATACCGGCGAGTACGGCGAAGGAAGCCAGCCCCGGCTTGAGTCCGACTACGTCGGTCAGGAAGATCAGGTAGAAGATCTGCCTGACGGTGTTGAAGCTTGCCATTCCCCAGTCACCGGTGCCGTAGATGATCTTGGTCAGGAGAGGCACTTTGTCGTTGGACAGGGGGGGGTTATTGGAGTGAGACGAGTTTGAGCCCATGCTATCTATGTCTCCGTTTCTTGGTCTTTGAGGTGAGACGCGGCCTGCTGGCTGCGCAGGTATCGGCGTGTGGTTGAGCGGTCCATGTGCCGGGCCAGCATCTGGGTGATGGCCAGATCGCCGGTCTGCTTTAATGTTGTTATGACGAAATAATGGCGGAACGCTTTCGGCGTGATCCGCTGGTTTTTCTCCTCCAGCTCATGCTGCACCTTGGCGGGTAAGGCGAGCCTGACCCATTGCCCGACGATGTTCGATCCTGTCCAGCGGGAGATGGGGAGCCCCCGTTTCCCGGCTCTTTTGTCGTGTCGCGCGAAGAGCGGCAGGTCCTTGATGGGCACAAGCCGTTGTTTTTGGTCCAGTTCGGCACGCTTTTCCAGATAGGAACGGATTGATGTTGCCGTCGCGGGGCTGAGTGGTAGTTCAAGTCGGGCACTCACAGTCAGGCTTCGTCTCTCCAGGTTAACGTCCCTGCGTCTCAGGGCGCATATTTCTGAGACCCGCAGTCCTGTCTCAGCCAGAGTCAGGATGAAGGCCCTGTCCCGGTGCAGACGCAGATATTCGCGGGGGTTGGTGGACTCTCTGGCGGGCATCGGCATGTGGCGGGCGTAAGAGAGGATCTGCTCGATGGCTTCAAGTGGGGGCGTGGGG
>DRKO01000002.1 GCA_011051745.1 Chloroflexota bacterium
CAGAGGGACGCGCGGGGCCTGAGACGCTCCGCGTGCAACTGGCGACCAGCCCGGACGGGCGCGTCATTCTGGCTGAGGGGACGGTCACGAGCGACTTTGAACCCGCCGACGACCCGCGCGGCCGGTCCTACGAACTCACCTTCGGACCGGTCGAGTTGAACGCCGGTGAGACGTACACCCTTATTCTGAAGCCGGAGGGCGGGCCGCTGGTGCTCTCTGGAGCGACGGTTGCGACCGAGGGGGCGTGGGATGACCCCGTGCCGCTCTCCATTGAGCCTTACAACGTCTGGGGCGCACAGTATCAGGGCTATGAGCTGCAAATCCACTGGGAGGACACGGAGGATAAGCGGGCGCGGATGCAGTACATCCTTGACCGCGCCGACTATCTCACGATCTCCAGCAATCGCTTTTACGACGCGATGCGCCGCAACCCGCAGCGCTACCCGCTGACGATCGCTTATTATCGGGCGCTGTTCAGCGGCGAACTGGGGTTTGATCTGGTTGCGGATTTCACCTCGCGGCCCAATCTCGGCCCGATTGAGTTTTACGATGACAACGCCGAGGAGGCGTGGACGGTCTACGATCATCCGCGCGTGCTCATCTTCCGTAAGGCGGCGCGTTACGATCCGGAGCGCACCGCTGCAATCCTGAACGCGGTTGACCTCGACTCGGTCGTGCGCCTGATTGCCAAAGACGCGCCCGGCCCTGTGGCCCGCCTCCCGCTCCCGAAGAGCGTTTCCCACCCGGAGGTGGCGGAGGGCGGCGCGATCACTGCCAGCTCCGGCCCGGCCGACTGGACGCCGGAGCGTCGGGATATCTACTCACGGGTGCAACCGCTGGCGGTGATCGTCTGGTGGGCACTGATCGCGTTGATCGGCTGGGCGGCCTTCCCGTTACTGTACGTCATTTTCCCCGGCCTGCCCGACCGGGCGTATCCGATCAGCCGGGTGTTCGGGCTGCTGATCGGCGCGTGGCTGGCGTGGATGGCGGCCAGCCTGCGCCTCCTGCCCTGGGGTGGCTGGTCGGGCCTGCTGGCGCTTTTTCTGCTGGCGGCGGCCTCCGCCGCGCTGATCGCCCCGCGCCGGGAGGCGTTCACAACCTGGCTGCGGGCCAACCGGCGGCACATCCTGCTGGTCGAAGGACTGCTGGGGGCATTGTTTCTGTTCTTCGTGCTGGTGCGGGTGGGCAACCCTGATCTGTGGCATCCCGCCTACGGCGGCGAGAAGCCGATGGACCTGGCGTACTTCAACGCGGTGCTTAAATCCCGCGTCTTCCCGCCTTATGATCCCTGGTTTGCGGGGGGCACGATCAACTACTACTATTTCGGGTTCGTGCTCGTCGGGCTGCCGGTCGGGATGCTGGGGATGCCCGTCACGCTGGCGTATAACCTGATCGTGCCGACGCTCTTTGCGCTGACGGGCGGCGGAGCCTTCTCGGCGGCGTACAATCTGGTTGCCCGATCAGAGGATGATGCTCCCGGCGGGCTGGAAGGGGAGGAAGACCCCGCCGCTGACCTCCCGACATCTCCGACGCTGGGGGCGGTGCTGCGTGCCTGGCCGCACATCTCGCCCGACGATCTGGCCGGTGTGCTGCACATCGGGCAAGGACGCGCCGGCGGGCTGACGGCTTACCGGCAGGCCGTTCTGGCCGGGCTGGGGGCGACTGTGCTGGCGGTTGTGCTGGGGAATCTGGACGAAATCCGCACCCTGCTGTGGGGGCTGGCCGAACTGGGGGCGGGCGTCGCCGCCTATCCAACGCGGCTGCTCCCCGGCCTGAGCGACGTGGTGCGCGGGCTCTCGATCACGCTCAGGGATGGGCAACCCCTGCCCGTCGGGCTGGGCGAATGGTACTGGAACGCTACCCGCCTGATCCCCGTCCCGATCAGCGAGACGGGGACGCCGCTTGAGATCGGGCCGATCACCGAATTTCCTTTCTTTACATTCCTCTACGCCGATCTGCACGCTCACATGATCGCGATGCCGCTCACGCTGGCGGCACTGGTGTGGGCGATCGGACAGGTGCGCGGCGCGGCCCACTCTGAAACGCGCCTGCCCCCGGCGCTGGGGCTGGTGAACGGCTTCGTCGGTGCGCTGGTGATCGGGGCTCTGCGCCCGACCAACACCTGGGACTGGCCGACCTACCTCCTGATCGGCGCTGGGGCGCTGGCGCTGGCCCATCTCTACCGCCGGAACGACCGTGCCGCGCTGCCCGCGCTGGGAGCGGGAATAGCCGGGGCGGCGCTGGTGGGCGGGGGCGCGTACTTCTTCCTCGTCTCCGCCGGATCCGCCGCGCCGGAGAGCAACGCGGTGCTGATGGTGGCGGCGGCCCTCGCGCTGGGCGGGCTGCTGGCCGGTTACGGGCTGGGGCTGGCGATTGTTCGGCCACGCCTCCACGAGGACGGGGAACTCCACGAAGGAGTGTATTCGTGGGTGACGTTGCTCGGCGTGCTGGTGCGGGGCGGCCTGCTCGCCGCCGGAACGGTGGTGCTCTACCTGCCGTATATTCTGAACTATGAGCAGGGATACACCCGCTTCATCCCCTGGGAAGGCTCACGAACGCCGCTGTGGGCCTATCTGGATATTCTGGGGCTGTTCCTGTTCCTGATCGCCTCATGGCTGGCGTGTGAGACATGGGCATGGCTGCGTGAGGCCCGCGAGCAGGGTAAGCGCCTGCGTCGGGCGCATCTTCTCCCGCTCTTCGGAGGGGTGATCGTGGCCGTCGGGCTGGTGGCGCTGGTCGTCTCGCGCGGTTATCCGGTGGCCGGAGTGGCTCTGCCGGGGAGTGTATGGGCGCTGGCGCTCTTCTTCCGTCCCGGCCAGTCGGCTGAAAAGCGGCTGGCGCTCGCCCTGCTGGCGCTGGCGCTGATGCTCTCGCTGGGGGTGGAGGTGGTCGTCCTGCAGGGCGACGTGGGTCGGATGAACACCGTCTTCAAATTCTACCTCCAGGTCTGGCTGTTGCTCGCAATCGTGGCGGGGGCGGCGCTGAGCTGGCTGTGGCCTGCCCTCACACGTGCGCCTGCGTGGCTGCGCACTGCCTGGGTGAGCGCTCTGGCGGGGCTGGCGTTTCTGGCGGTGCTTTATCCGCTGGTTGCCACGCGGGCCAAGGTCGCCGATCGGTGGGCTCCAGAAGCGCCTCACACGCTCGACGGCATGGCCTATATGCGCTACGCTGAGCGGTACGAGAACGGCGTCGTTTTCAGCCTGCGGCCTGATTACCTCGCCCTGCGCTGGCTACAGGACAACATCGAGGGCAGGCCGGTTGTGCTCGAAGCGCAGACGGTTGAGTATCACTGGGGATCGCGTGTTTCCGTCTACACAGGGCTTCCGACCGTCCTCGGATGGAACTGGCATCAGCGGCAGCAACGCCCCGACCAGAGTCCGGAGGTCTGGGAGCGGGCCGCCGCTATTGTGGAGATGTATAACACGCCCGACGTGGCCCGGACGCTGGAGTTGCTGGATCGGTACGGCGTCGAGTTGATCGTGGTCGGCGACCTTGAGCGGGCTTATTACGATCCGCTCGGCCTTGAGAAGTTCCGGCAGATGGCGGAGCAGGGGAGCCTGTCCGTCCTCTATGATCGGGAGAATACGGTGATCTACCGCGTGGTGCGGGGGCAGGGGGCAGGCCGGTGAGCGATGCGATCGTCTGGTATCTGCTGGTGACGATCTTCGGCCTGCTGGCCTGGCCGCTGGCCTTCCGCCTGCTGCCCGGCTTGCCGGAGAGAGGCTACACGCTGAGCCGCGCCCTCGGCCTGCTGCTGACGGGCTATATTTTCTGGCTGCTGGGGAGCCTGGGCCTGCTCCACAACACGGCGGGGGGCGTTCTGTTCTCCTTGCTGATCGTGGCGGGGCTGTCGCTGTGGGCTTACGCGACCCGCCCGGATAAGGCCGATAGCCTGCTCAACTGGCTGAAGGATCACATCCGGCTGGTGATCACATCAGAGGCTCTTTTCCTGCTGGCGTTTGCCGGGTGGGCCGTCGTGCGGGCCTATAACCCTGACATCAGCGGAACCGAAAAGCCGATGGACCTGGCCTTTCTGAACGGCATCCGCGCCAGCCGGAGCTTTCCTCCCCATGACCCCTGGCTCTCAGGCTATGCGATCAGCTACTACTATTTCGGCTACCTGATCGTGGCGATGCTCTCCAGGCTGGGCGGGATTCCGGGCGAGGTGGCCTTTAACCTGGCGATTGCGCTCCTCTTCGCCCTGACTCTGCTGGGCAGCTATGGCGTGGTTTACAACCTGATTGCGGCCAGCGCGGAGGGCGACGACAGGCCGCGCGGCGTCGCGTTCGGCGCGTTGCTCGGCCCGATCTTCGTCGGCGTGATGGGCAATCTGGAAGGCTTCTTCGAGCTGCTGCGTGCCCTGAACCTGCCTTTTCTCGGTTCCGGTTTCTGGCGCTGGCTGGATATCGTAGACCTTAACGAGCCGCTCCCCGGAGGGGCGCTGTGGCCGCCGGACAGGTGGCGATTCTGGTGGTGGTGGCGGGCGTCGCGCGTGATCCACGAGCGCACCATCGCCGGGGAGTCGTTCTGGTATCAGCCGATTGACGAATTTCCCTTCTTCAGCTTCCTGCTGGGCGATATGCACCCGCACGTGCTGGTGCTGCCTTTTGTGCTGCTGGCGCTGGGGCTGGCCTTCAATCTGCTGGCCCAGCGGGGACGCATCACACGGGCGCAGGTCGCGCTGTACACGGTTTGCATTGGCGGGCTGGCCTTTCTGAATACGTGGG
>DRKO01000003.1 GCA_011051745.1 Chloroflexota bacterium
CATCCGCTTAATCCCCCTTCCTGCGGGTTTATTTGTGAGCCTGTCTTTCCCTGCGCTGCTTCATGCGCTGAGTAACCCGCTGCCACATTCTGGTCGGCGCTGCGGGCCGCCGACGGCGATCAACGGGCCGGCTGAGGCGCCAGACGGCATCTTCCAGCATCGCCACGAGAGGCGATTCCGGGTCTCCGGTGATCACGGGGCGGCCAACATTGATCGCCTCGCTCCATATGCCCTCAGCGTGGGGTATGACCATCTCTACCGGATGGTGAAGCACCTCCTCAACCCGTCCGGTCGCCAGCCCGCTCTTGGAGAACGTCCAGTTGAGCACCAGCGTTGTTTTATCTTCGGGATAGCCCAGCGAGTCAAAGACTTTGAGAGACGCGGCCCCCACCCGCACCGAGTTAATGTCAGGGGTAAGAGGCATCAAAATCTTGTCTGCGGCATCCAGAGCGGCGAGAACGGGCGGGGCAAATGAATGGGACGTGTCTACCACGATGTAGGCGTAGTTCTCTCTGAGGTGTCCCAGAGCATAGGAGATCAGATTATCCGTAACGCGCTCCGATTGAGCGGGATCGGTAGAGCCGCCGAAGAAGCGCAGGCCTGTTTCATGCTGAGCCAGATAGCCTTCTATCAGATCAGCGTCAATCTCATCTATGCTCCGCTCTGCGAGGTCGCCCAGGTTGTAGCGCGGCTTGAGATTCAGCATGACATCACACAGACCGACGGGGAGAGCCAGATCGAAGAGAACGACGGGGAGGTCCCACATGAGGGTGAGGCCAACGGCCATATTGACGGCCAGGCTGGAACATCCCGCCCCGCCACGCAGGCTGAACACGGTGATCACCCGGCCCAGTTCGTGCCCCGCCTGCCCGGCGAGCATTCTCTTGCGCCTGAGCTGGGCAGCTACCCGCAACTTTAACTCGGCTTCCTCGAAGGGTTTGGTGATGTAGTCGTCAGCCCCCGCTTCGAAGCCCGCGGTCTTATCCGCGATGCTTGACATGCTGGTCAGCATAATGATCGAAGCGTCAGCCGTCGCCTCCAGTTGCCTCATGCGACGGCAGACCTCGAAGCCGTCCATCCCTGGCATCATCACGTCGAGCAACACCAGATCGGGTTCCCAGGCCTCGGCGATCTCCAGAGCGGTCGGCCCGTCGTGGGCCACCCTGACCTGATACCCCTCCCTGCGAAGCTGTTCATGAACCAGCTTCGCCAGAAGCTGGCTGTCATCAACAACAAGTATCTTTGCAGACAAGCTGATCTCCTGATACCCAGTAACCGGAGGCATCCATCGGGGCTGCTCCCATCCCACCTCTCGATCTGATTATAAAACAGACCCTGAAAGACAGGGATTAAGATTGTCTATCAAAAAAGAGCGGGAAAGAGTGGGTGAACATTCGAGGAGAAGAGCGATCTACTCTCCCCGGTAGAGCCGCAGGCCGCCGGGCCGGAGAGCCGGGCTGGCCTGCCCGTCAATCGCATTCGGGGGATAAAAAATCATCCCGGATCGGTTCTGAGGAAGCCGTCCGGGAATCAGGTGCCCCGTAGGGGAATCGAACCCCTGTTTTGGCCTTGAAAGGGCCACGTCCTAGGCCACTAGACGAACGGGGCGGATGCGCCAGTGATTGTACCTCATTCAATGTCTCTGTCAACTCTGGGGCTCTGAAGAATCATCAGAAAAGCGGGGGCTGACCGCTCCGGTTGTTCTGATAACCGAGGTGCTTATAAGCGCGTGGAGTCGCCACCCGTCCGCGCGGTGTACGCTCCAGAAAGCCCAGTTGGAGCAGATACGGCTCGTAGACATCCATGATCGTATCCGCTTCCTCGCTGATCGCGGCGGCGATGGTCTCCAAGCCGACCGGGCCGCCATCAAACTTCTCGATGATCGTCTCCAGGACGCGGCGATCCACGTCATCCAGCCCCAGATCGTCAATCTCCATCAGCGTCAGGGCATCACGGGCGACGGCGGCGGTGATGACGCCATCGGCCCGCACCTGAGCATAGTCCCGCACGCGGCGAAGCAATCGCAGCGCGACGCGCGGTGTGCCGCGTGCCCGACGGGCGATCTCTTCCGTTCCGGCTGGCTCGATGGGAACATCCAGCAATTGAGCGGCACGGTTGATGATCTTGCAGAGCGCATCCTCCCCGTAGAAGTCAAGGCGATAGACGGCCCCGAAGCGGGCCCGCAGCGGGGCGGTGAGCAATGCCAGCCGCGTTGTCGCGCCGATGACGGTGAAGCGGGGCAGCTTCAGGCGAATGTTGCGAGCACTGGGGCCTTTGCCGATCACGATGTCAAGCGCGAAATCCTCCATCGCCGGGTAGAGAACTTCTTCGACCGCCCGTCCCAGACGATGTACCTCATCAATGAAGAGGATGTCTCCCTTGCGCAGATTGGTCAGGATGGCAGCCAGATCGCCCGCCCGCTCAATCGCCGGCCCGGCGGTGATCCGGATATTAACCCCCATCTCGTTCGCCATAACGTGGCTCAGGGAGGTTTTCCCCAGGCCGGGCGGCCCGTAAAACAGGATATGGTCCAGCGCCTCCCCGCGCGACTTGGCAGCCTCGATCAGGATGCGCAGGTTCTCAACGAGCCTCTCCTGCCCATAGATATCATCCAGGGTACGGGGTCGCAGAGCGGCGTCTATGTTAAGGCCGTCGCCGCTTCCCTTCCTCCCTGAGACAAGGCGATCATCATCTGACATGCCGGATCCCTGAAAACATAGGTCTCAACGCTCAGTCCAGCCAGATTATAACGCACAAAGGGAGAAAGCGTGCCGGAGGGTCGAGGCGATCTTTCTGGCAGCGAGTGGGATCAGGCAGCCGCCAACGCACAGGGCATGAACGCCGCTCACGAGGCGAAGTAGACGATCGTTACACCCTCGCCGCCCTCGCTACCCGGTGCCGGTTTATACTCCCTCACAAGCGGATGTTGCCTGAGGTGCTCCCGGACCGCCTGGCGCAGCCTGCCGGTTCCCTTGCCGTGAACAATGCGCACCCAGGGC
>DRKO01000004.1 GCA_011051745.1 Chloroflexota bacterium
CAATCCACATGGTAAAAACGTTCCGCCGGGTTGCCCGCGCGGTGATACTGATTGACCAGTGTAAACGTCGGGCTGGTGGGATGCTCAACCGCGCCCCACCCCCGCGCCAGGCCGCGCGTCAGGCACGTCTTCCCGCTCCCCAGATCACCGGCCAGGCAGATCAGATCGCCCCTTCGCAGGCGGGTTCCAAGCTGCTCTCCCAGCCGTTCGGTCTCAGCCGGGGAGCGGGTGACTATCCTCAACACCGTGGAGCCGTCATCCTGGGAACTCATCACGGCGTGAATTGTAACACATATCCACCCACCGGTTGGAGGACTGTTTCCCCTTTCCCCCGTTTCCTCCCTGCTCTTGACCTTCAACCCGACTTGAAGGTGTATGATCACGCCAGATAACTCTCACATGATATGAGAGGAGAACGAGGATAAAGAATGACAACTACCGCTCAGGATGAACAGAAATTCAGAATCACCGGGATGGACTGCGCCGACTGCGCGGTGACGCTTGAGCGCGGTGTCGCCCAGTTGGACGGCGTGGAACATGTCAAGGTGAACTTTACAACGGCCACGCTGGTCGTCAGCGGCGATCTGGACGCGGAAGCGTTGAGCAAGCGCGTTGAGGCGCTGGGGTACGCCATCGCCAGCGAGGACGAGGCGGACGAAGAAGCCGCCGCCACTTCGCGGGGCGGCGTGCTGGGCTTCTTCCGCTATCTGCTTTCGGATCGCGGGACGGCCATCGCACTGATTGGCGTGGTTCTCATGCTGGCAACCGTGCCGCTTTCGCTGATCGAGGGCCCTCCCTGGCTCAGGCCCCTTATACGGGCCGTGCACGTCATCGTGATCGGTCTGGCCGGGTTCCCTATCGCCCGTCAGGGGATTCGGTCGCTGTTCTACGCTCGTCAGATCACGATCGACCTCCTGATGACCATTGCCACGCTGGGGGCTCTCTTCATCGGCGAGACGGGCGAGGCGGCGACGGTCGTCCTGCTCTTCTCTATCGGCGAGGCGCTGGAGGGCTACACGGCGGAGCGTTCCCGCGATGCCCTGCGGAGTCTGCTTTCCCTCAAGCCCGATCAGGCCACCGTGATGCGCCCCTGCATAGACTGTGAAGAGCACATGGGGCAGGAGGGATACACCGGCGGCCCGTGCCCCTTCTGCGGGGTCCATGAGGTCGTTCTGCCGGTTGAGGAAGTCCGGATCGGGGATACAGTCATCGTCCGCCCCGGCGAACGGCTGCCGGTGGACGGGCGCATCATCAGTGGCGCCTCATCTATCAATCAGGCCCCCATTACCGGCGAAAGTATGCCAGTCGCCCGTTCAGTCGGGGATGAGGTTTTCGCCGGGACGATCAACGGCGAGGGAGCGCTGGAGATAGAGGTCACCCGTCTGGCAGCCGACTCCACCATCAGCCGCATCGTCCGGCTGGTCGAGCAGGCCCAGTCTCAGCGTGCCCCCGTCGAGCGTCTCGTGGATCGCTTTGCGCGCTGGTACACGCCCTCTGTGGTGATATTCGCGATCTTTCTGGCCGTTGTGCCACCGCTCCTTTTCGGGGCTCCCTTTTTCGACACGCCCGATGGGACGCGCGGCTGGCTGTATCGCGCTCTGGCCCTGCTGATCGTGGCCTGCCCCTGCGCACTGGTGATCAGCACGCCGGTGACGATGGTCAGTTCGCTGGCCGGTCTGGCCCGGCGCGGCGTTCTCGTCAAGGGCGGCGTGTTCCTGGATATGCTGTCCAAAGTCAAAACCTTCGCGTTTGACAAAACCGGCACATTAACGGAAGGCCGTCCGGTGGTGCGGCTGGTCAGGACTCCGACCTGCTCACACAACGGGGACGGGGCTTCCTGCACCGCCTGTGATGATCTGCTCGCTCTGGCAGCGGCTGTCGAGCGCCGCTCCGAGCACCCTCTGGCCCACGCCATCCTGACCGAGGCGGAATCGCGCGGACTTTCCCACCGCTATGCGGCGGCGGAGGAAGTCGAAGCGCTGGCCGGGCGCGGCATCCGGGGGATTGTGGAGGGACGGACGATCACAGTCGGGAGCCATACCCTCTTCCACGAAGAAGCCGATCGGTGCGACGGTCTGCACGATCAGATCGTCGCGGCTGAGGAGGCCGGTCAGACGACGATTCTGGTGAGCAGAGAAGGGGAAGTGCTGGGCTTCATCGCGGTGGCCGACGTGCCCCGTCCGGCCAGCCGCGAGGCGCTGCGCCGACTCAAAGAGATCGAGCCTGCCGCCCGAACCGTGATGCTGACCGGCGACAATCCCGTCGTTGCCCGCTCAATCGCCGCCTGGCTTGGCTACCTCGACGAGGTGCGTGCTGGCCTGCTCCCTGAGGAGAAGGTCACCGCCGTTGAAGAACTGAAGGAACAGTATGGTGGCGTCGTCATGGTGGGGGATGGCATCAACGACGCGCCCGCTCTGGCGGCGGCCACCGTCGGGGTGGCGATGGGCGGAGCCGGTTCCGCTCAGGCGATGGAAACCGCCGACGTGATCCTGATGCAGGACGATCTGACGCGCCTTCCCGACGTGGTGCAGACCAGCCGGCGCACCAGCCAGGTCATCTGGCAGAACATCATTTTCAGCCTGGCGGTGAAGGCGGTCTTTCTGGTCCTGACGCTGCCCGGTCTGGCAACGATGTGGATGGCCGTCTTTGCCGATATGGGGGCTTCCTTGCTGGTCACGCTGAACGGGATGCGCATGTTGAAAGCGCCCAACCTTGTCGAGATGGTGTCGCGCATGGAAGCGGAGCAGGGGGAGTAAACGCCCCTCACTTTCCGCTTGTCGGGGCGTGGTCGGTGTGCCACGCCCCTTTTGAGTCCGGCGGGATGCGCCCCCGGAGGAGCTACGTCCGGCTCACCGCCGCTCATCCCACAGCGTGCCCCCGTGCGGAAGCAGGTTGGCGGGCACGGGCTTTCCCGCCAAACGCAACTGGCGGCGACGGCATCGCTCGTAATTGCCCTCGCAGTACATCTCAAGGTACACCTTGATCGCGTAGCGGCGAAAATATTTGAAGATCGGGCAGCCCTCGACGAACTGGCACTGGGCGACTGCGTCCACTGACTCCATAAGTATCGCTTCTTTCTCTCCCTGCTTGTGATGCAATTCACATATACTTTACTCCTCCGGCCTTCCGCTGCGAAGTGACGAATATCACCTCTCGGATGATGCAAAATGCCGTGCTCAGGGGGGCTGAGATTTCCGATTATTTGCAGCAGGCCGCATCACACCGTACAATCGCACTGGCCTGAGAAACCTCTAAGAGAAGGGCGGCGAACACCCATGCAGGGCGTGTACGTTTCTTCGCATCCACTGGTCAAGCACAAACTAACCATCCTGCGAGACAAGAGCACCGGTTCAAAAGAATTCCGTCAACTGGTGCGTGAGTTGGCGATTCTGCTCTGCTATGAGGCCACGCAGGACTTGGCGCTGGCTCCCAGAAAGGTCGAAACCCCTCTGGCAGAGGCGGAGGGATGGGAACTGAAGGAACGCATCGGCCTGGTCCCGATCCTGCGGGCCGGGCTGGGTATGGTGAACGGCGTCTGGGAGATGATGCCCGACGCAGAGGTCTGGCACATCGGCCTCTACCGCGACGAGCATACGCTCCGCCCGGTCGAGTATTACAACAAACTTCCCATAGCCCCCCGCGTTCAGGTCTGCCTGATCCTCGATCCAATGCTGGCGACCGGCGGATCGGCTGTCGCGACCGCCAGCCTGCTCAAAGACTGGGGCGCGGCACGGATCAAGTTCGTGGGGCTGATCGCCGCTCCAGAGGGCATCCGGGCCATGCGGGAGGCGCATCCCGATGTCCCCCTTCATCTGGGGGCCATAGACGAGCGGCTTAACGAGGTGGGGTTTATCGTGCCCGGCCTCGGCGACGCAGGCGACCGGCAGTTTGGGACCGGGTAGCGACTTGTCCGTTCCGGTTGGCGCATTCGGGCTGGTATTCGGGGTTGCGTTCCTGCTCTCTCTTGGCCTGACGCCTCTCGCAAGCTGGCTTGGGGAGCGCTGGGGCGTGGTGGCCGTGCCCGGCGGGCGACGTCAGCATCCCCGCCCGGTCTCACGGATCGGTGGCGTGGCGGTCTACATCGCCTTTGTGGGGGCCGTTCTGGTCGCCCAGCAGGTGGTGATTGACCCCGCCGGGCCTCCGCCCGACCTGCCCGCCGCGTTTCAGGTCTGGCGGTTCGACCCCAAAGAGAGCATCCGGTTGATCGGGTTGCTGGGCGGGGGGACGTTTATCTTTCTGGTGGGGCTTTACGATGACTGGCGCGAGCTTTCACCTCTGCCCCAGTACATCGCCCAGTTGCTCGCCGCCGCCTTTGCGGTGGCGTTTCTGATCCTGATCGAATACATCAACAATCCCTTCACCGGCCAGCAGACCCCCGACTTTCCGTATATTCTTACCGTGACCATCACGCTTTTCTGGCTCGGCCTGATGATGAATACCGTCAACTGGCTGGATGGGCTGGACGGGCTGGCGGGGGGAGTGGTGGCGATTGCCTGTGTGGTGTTATTCGTGAACGGTGTCTTCCGGCTCAACCCGCCCCAGCACAGCGTGGCACTCCTGCCCCTCGCCCTGCTGGGGGCCACGCTGGGCTTTTTGCCCTTCAATTTCCATCCCGCCCGCGTCTTTTTGGGGTCGTCAGGAGCGTACTTTCTGGGGTTCACGCTGGGCGTATTAAGCATCATCGGCGGGGCCAAGATGGCCTCTATCCTGCTCGTGATGGGGTTGCCCCTGCTCGATGTTGCCTGGCAGATCGTGGCCC
>DRKO01000005.1 GCA_011051745.1 Chloroflexota bacterium
CGGCAGCGTCGCAGCCTACACAGGCGGCTGGGTGGACATCATCATCATGCGCATCATGGACGTGATCCTGGCCTTCCCCTCGCTCCTGCTCGCACTCGCAATTGTCGCCGTGCTGGGGCCGGGGCTGACCAACGCCATGCTGGCGATTGGCATCGTCTGGATACCGGCTTACGCCCGCATCATCCGCGCCAGCGTTCTTTCCATCCGGGAGCAGGAGTTTGTCGAGGCCTCACAGGCCCTCGGAGCCTCAACGCCGCACATCCTGTTTAAGCGCATCCTCCCCAACGCCCTCACCCCTCTGATCGTGCAGGGCACGCTCGGCATCGCGACCGCCATTCTGGACGCCGCCGCGCTCTCATTCCTGGGCTTCGGGGCCCAGCCCCCTACCCCGGAGTGGGGCGCGATGCTGGGGCAGGAGCGCAACCAGATTTTCAGTGCGCCCCATCTGGTTTTCTTCCCCGGCCTGATGATCACCTTCACCGTGCTGGCCTTCAACCTCGTTGGGGACGGCCTGCGCGACGCGCTCGACCCCCGTCTGGCAAACACCGACCTCGGCGTTGGCGAGTAAGTGCCCCTTCTCTGAAACGCAGAGCGCCACTCGTGATGAGTGGCGCTTTTCGATTCCCTGCTGCCCTCCGGGCAACCGGTCACTCGATCGTCGTCGTCGCCTGCGGAACCGGCGTCTCCTCCGTCCACTCCCCATCGGGCAGCCGCGCCCGTGCGAAGAAACTGTACGTCCGTCCCTCCCCGCCGACGAACAGCGCATCGCCCGGCGAGTCGGTCTCGATCCAGAGTTGCCAGTCACCGCCGCCCGTCTCGTCCCGATACCAGACCTGGAACTCGTTCAGCGAGGGGTCGCTCGACCGCCACTTCACCAGAAAGGCCGGGCGGCTCCGGTCGAGCAGGGGGAGCACGCTCACGAACGGGTCGCGTGTCTGCTGGATCACGATCACCGGCGGCCCGCTGATCATGTACTCCACGCTCGTGTCCGGCCCCTGATTGCGGTTGGTTGCCGGGGGCAGGGTCACGCGGTATGTGCCGTCCTCCTCCGGCTGGAGGACCGTTCGCTCTCCGTCCTGAGTGATCAGCGTCGCTTCCTCCGAACGGGCGAACACCACCGCTTCACTCGGAGTTCCGCCCTCGTTCCAGATCACGAGGATCAGTTCCGCCGACTGCGGGCGGGCGAAGACCAGCCAGCGCTGCCGGTTGCCCGGCCCCGTGTTGAACATCGAAAGCGGGATCAACTCCTCCCCCGCGAAGACCTCCCCCACAAGGTGGAAGGCCTCATAGGCCGGGCGGGGCGTGTTCGGTTGCGGATGCTGATTGAAGCACACGTTATCCGCCGCGTTGCGCATCAGCCCCAGCGCGTCGCCCCAGCAGACCGCGCCCGTATCGCACAGGCTCCCGTCGTGCGGCGCGAAGGTCGTCCCGCGCGGCTGGTTCCCGCAGTCGTCATAAAGCTGGAAGTGGAAAACAACGTCCGCCCCCGCCATGAAGGCATACGCCGCGTTCTGGATGACGTAACTGGCCTGTTCCTCCTGCGTGGCCCGCCACACGATCTGATCCGGGCGCGTCGCCCACTCCGGCCCGGGATAGTCATCCCACACCGCCACCCCCGACTCGTTCAGCCAGATCGGGACATCCCCCAGCCCGTAGATCGCCAGCAGGCTTTCCGTGCGCTGCACGGCGTAGAACGTATACGGCGGATGACTGTACGAGTGCAGCGCCACAATGTCGAACGGGAACCCGTTCCCCACCGGCGCGGGGTCGTCCCGGAAGATATTCAGCAGCTCGATCAGGAACCCCGGCTGTTCGAACAGCACCAGCCCCCCCATCATAATCTGCGCCCCCGGATCGGCCTGCTTGGCCGCTATATAAGCGACCTCCAGCAATCGGGCGTAGTCCTGCACGCTTCCGCCCCAGAAGGTCGTGAAGTCCGGCTCGTTCCATATCTCCCACACCCGCACCCCCTGCCCGTCCCCCCAGCCTTCGGTGCGGGCCAGCGCCCCGCCCGGCCTGTATCGCTCGACCGCCGCGTAGACGAACTCCGCCCAGGGGTTATCCGGGTTGATCGCCTTGCCGGAGTCGGGCACATCGCTTCCGTCCGCAAAAACCGGTTCGTACAGCCCCGCCGGCACGCTGGACTGGCTGTAAATCTGTGGCATGCCGAGCAGGATCGCGTCGGTGCGCAGCCCGTAGAGGACATCGTTCCGCACCGCGTCGTCATAAAGCCCCCACTCATACTGATCGGCCTCCGCCTCGATCTCGTTCCAGTAGATCGCGAAGCGATCCCAGCCCGCGCCGGTGTCCAGTCCGGCCCGGAAACGCTCCTCGCTGGCCTGATGCTGGGCGCTGCTGATGAAGTTCACCCCCAGCCGGTCGGAGAAAAGCGGACCGGCCACCGGCAGCGGGGTGGGCGTCGGCGGCAGGGCCGTAGGCGTTGCGGTGGGGAGCACCGGCGTGGGCGTGATGGTCGGGGTAGCGGTCGGCGGCGCGGGGCTGCCGGTCGGTGTCGGGCTGGCGGGGACGAGGGTCGGAGGCAGGGTCAGCATCCCCAGATCGAGCGTCGGCTCAACGGTGGGCGGGATCAGCGTCGGGCGGAACGGCCCGACCACCAGAGGCGTCGGGGTTGGCGTCGGGGGAACGTAGCCCTCCGGCGTGGCCGTCACGAAGATCACATAGGGCGTCGGCGGCTCCTCGGCATATTGAGGCCGGAAGCCCGGCAGGTTGCAGGCGATGGCCCCGGCCAGAAGCGCGAGGGCGGCGACGATCAGAAGGCGGTAACTTGTGCGTCGAACAGGCATAAGACGGCGCTCACGGGATACTCAGAAAGCCCTTATAACCGAATTGAAAATCAGAGGGCTACCGTGCGGGAATGCACGCGCTCCACACAGCCAGCAGAGGCATATCTTACCATATCCGGCCTGTGATGCAGAATGTTACTCTAGTCCCCCGCTGCCTCTCCCCGCCCCCTGCTCTCCCCCGGCGATCTTCACGCCTCGCCTGATCTTTGAAATTGCCCCTCTGGATCGGTTAAACTTAACTGTTGGCCTTTTTGCTGGCATCCAGAACAGGACAATCGCTGTGATTCGCAGGCTCGTTACCCGTTTCGTCGTTATCGGGGTGCTGCTCGGCGCGGGGGTCGCCGCCGCCCGGCCCCTTCGTGCCTCAACGCCCTCTCAGGAGGGTGAAGGTGAGGGGCAGGCGGTGATCGCCAGCCCGCAGTATAACGAAACGATCTCCGGCGTCGTCCAGATCACTGGCACGGCCATTGATCCGGCCTTCAGCTTCTATCAATTGGAATATGCCCTCAACCCGCCTCAGGGCGAGGAGTCGTGGTTCCCCATTCAGCCGCCCGTCGCCCAGCAGGTGCGGGATGGCGTGCTCGGCATCTGGGACACGACGCTGGTCGTTGATGCCGAGTACGTGTTGCGCCTGCGGGTGATCCGGAGCGATGAGACCGTGATCGAGGATCAGGTGCGTGTGCGGGTTGCCAACGCGACCGCCACCCCGTTACCCACCCTGCCGCCGCCTCCCTCGCCGACGCCGGAGCCGGGCACACCCACCCCCGGCCCTTCGCCAACTCCGTTGATCCAGCAGCCGCCAACCCGCACGCCGCGCCCCACTGCCACGCCCGGCGGCCCGACGCCCACGCCCATCCCGCCCGCCGCCGATGAAGACTCGCCCTTCCGACCGGAAGCGTTGCGGCGGGCCGCTCTCAGGGGAGCGCTGGGGGCGCTGGCCGTGTTTGGCCTGCTGGGGCTATACGGTCTCTTCCGGGCCGCGAGGCGGGGACAGTTGCGGGTCACACTGTGGCGCTTCCGGCGGGAGGTGATCAACCCGCTCATTAACAGCCTGAGCCGCAGGCGGAAGTAGGAGCGCGATACCGTTGGGTGTCTGACGCTCGAACGTCAGGCGCACACTGAATCACATGAGCAAACACACTCTGATCGTCGGTCTGGGCAATCCGGGCCGGGAATACAGGAACAACCGTCACAACGTCGGCTTTCAGGTGCTCGATCATCTGGCCGAACGGCACGGGCTGGCCTTCACCCGCCAGCAGGCCGACGCCCTGATCGCCACCGGCCAGATCGCCGGTCGGGCGGTGATCCTCGCCAAGCCGCAAACCTTCATGAACAACAGCGGCGGGCCGGTCGCGAGTCTGCAGCGCTTTTATAAGATCGATCTGCCGCAACTGCTGGTCGTCTTCGATGATCTGGACCTGCCGCCCGGCACAATACGGATGCGCCCTTCCGGCGGATCGAGCGGTCAGAAGGGCATGAAGAGCATCATCGAGCGGCTGGGCAGCGAGGGCTTCCCCCGCCTGCGGATCGGGATCGGGCGTCCTCCCGGTCGCATGGACCCCGCCGCCTACGTGTTGCAGGACTTCAGCGAGGAGGAGCGGGCCATCATGCAGGAGGTTTACGAACGGGCCGCAGATGCGATTGAGACGTGGTTAACGGACGGCATCGAGCTGGCGATGAGCCGCTACAACGGCCCGCTCGACCGCCCGCAGGGATCAGCTTAGGCGATGAACCTCTCCGGTTTGCTTGAGATCATACGTCGGCAGGACGCTTATCAGGCCTTGCTTGACGACCTGCCGTCGCTCCGGCGAGGGGACGTGCCCGCCGCATCGCTGGGCCTGATCCGGGCCGCGCGGCCTTACGTCACCGCCGCGCTGGCGCTCGATTCTGGCGTCCCCGTGCTGGTGGTGACCGCCCGCATGGACCGCGCCCACGATCTGGCCGGGCAACTGCGGGCCTGGTCGCCCGACCTTCGCATCCTGACCTGCGCCGAGCCGGAGCCGATCTTCTATGAGCGTGCCCCCTGGGGAAAGGAGACCATCCGCATCCGTCTGCGCGTGCTGGCCGAACTGGCGAGCGATCCACGCTCCGGCACGGTGATCGTCGCCTCGGCGCGGGGCCTGATGCAACGCACCCTCCCGCCCGGCGTTCTGGCCTCTCAGTGTATGACGCTCCGGCAGGGGGAACGCATCCCCGACGGCGATCCGGAGATGCTCCTCCGTCGCTGGCTGGCGATGGGTTACGAGCCTTCGCCGGTGGTTGTCGAGCCGGGCACGTACAGCCGTCGGGGCGGCATCCTCGATATTTACCCTCTTGCCGCCGCGTGGCCGGTGCGCATCGAACTGTGGGGCGACGAGATCGAGTCGCTACGGACCTTTGATCCGGCCACCCAGCGCAGCCTGAACGCCTGCCCGGAGGTGACCATCACCCCCACCCGTGAGGCGTTGCCCCTCTACGGGCCGCAGGCCGCCGAACGGCTGGCGGGCTGGTTTGCCTCGCGCCCCCCGGAAGAAGACCTCCCCCCCGGCGTCCTTCCGGATCAGGTCGCGCTCAGGCAGGGGATCGCTTTTCCGGTTCTCGAATACTATCTGCCCTGGATGTACGCCGATCCGGCCAGCCTGCTCGACTACCTGCCCGCCGGTGCGCTCGTGCTGATGGA
>DRKO01000006.1 GCA_011051745.1 Chloroflexota bacterium
GGGAATCCCCAGCGAGCCATGCGGGCCGTCCTGCAACGCGCAATAGAGAGCCTGCGCCCCGAAGGACAGCGGAGCATGACGACTGCCGAGTGGATCCTCTACAACATTCTGGAGATGCGCTTCATTCAGGGGCGTAAGGTCCGCGATGTCGCCATGCGGCTGGCGATGAGCGAATCCGACCTCTACCGCAAGCAGCGCGTCGCGATTGAGACGGTGGCTTCCATCATCGCGGAGATGGAGCGGGCCGCCCTGATGGAGCAGCAGGACGACTCACACCAGCCCCTTCCCTCCCCGAAAAGATGAGATAGAGATACAGGAAAACGTGACCCGCTGAAGACAGCGGGCCACGTGGCGACGTTCGCAGGTCTGCAGGCGGGGAGGCTAGAGTTCTGCCTCGCGGCGCTTCCGGCCAGCCCTCACCCCCAGCACGATCAGGGGGATGATCACAATCGCCAGACATATCCCCAGCCCGCACAGGCCCAGAGCCACCATGCCGATCAGTTCCCCTGTGCCGATCGCGGGCGAGGTATCAACGTCGAGCACGTCCGGCACAGGCGGGGTCGGGAGATTCTCCGGTGCGGGGGAGGGAATCTCCGCCGCGGGAGGCGCGTTGTCACCCTCCCTCTCCGGCACAACGTCAGGCTGGAGGTTCCCGGACGCTGCGATCAGGCCCTCGACCAGCGCCAGCACCTCCTCCTCCGTGTGATCGCCGTCCACCACGATGAAAAGACCGTCCATGATCATGGTCGCACTGATCCAGGCCCCATCTTCGTCGCTGAGGTCTTCAACCAGCACCTCGACGCCGGAGATGTTCCGTATCTCACCGGGCGTGTCGTAGGAGATATCGTCCAGCCATTCCTGAAGGGTGGTGTAAGGGCTGACGCTCTCCGCAATGCTCAGCCAGTTACCCTCATCGTCCAGATAGTCATAGTTGGCCGAATCACCGCCGCCGGGCACGTAGTAATCGGCGCTCTCGCCGAAGTCCTCGGCAGTCATGATGTAGGCATAATCAAAGGCGTATCCCTCCGGCAGGCTGGCGGGGAGGATCGGCTCGAAGGAGACATCGAGCGCCATCGGGTCTTCCGCAAATTCCCCGTCGTTGAACGGCACGCCCTCCGGCGGCAGGTAACCGTTTTCCTCCGGGGGAGGTCCCTCACCGGGCTGGATGAAGTTCGCAGCAGGCCAGGTGGCGGCCACCGGCGAAGGCTCCCCGGTAGCGGGCGCGATCTCCAGCGTGTAATCCGCGAGGAAGCAGGCCTGCTCGTGCGCGATCATTTCCTCATTGTGGACGATCAGGAACACGTCCTGATAGGCCCCCATGTCCACCACCAGCGCGTCGCCTGTGCCCGTCAGGAGGTCTGCCTCGCGGCCTCGCACCCCAACCGCCAGCACATTGAGACGGGCTTCCGCATCGGCCAGCGTGACGGATACGACCCCGTTCCCGGTCAGCCGTACGTAGTCAACCCCCAGACTCTGGACGCCGTCACCGGGTACGAAGGTCCCCGGTCCGGCTGTCCCTTCGAGGCGGACCGAAGGATACAGGTGGCCTTCCGTGTAGGCGCGGAGCAGATTCGCAACGGCAAAATCGCGGGAAGCGGAGAGCATGGACTCGCCATAAGGCTCAAGGGCGGCGTCTATCGCATCAAAGCCGCTGAGCACCCGGGAGTGCTCCCAGATGTTACGAACCACCTCCTGCCCGTGACGCTCCGAGAGCATCCGCAGGAGTAGCCACATGGCGTACCAGTGCCCACTGTTATCGCCGCGCACCGGCTCCTCGGCAACCAGACAGGTATCCGGGCTCCCGAAGACAGCATCCAGATAGTGAACGCCATCGTTCACATCGGGGAAGACCTCGTCCTCCATCCAGGTAGCCGTCGCCTCGTAAAGCCAGAACTGGGGATCGCTGTCGTCATATCCCCCCTGAAGCACATGGTTGAACTCATGCGCAACGGTGGCCTGCATCAACTGGAGAGGGGTTTCATCCGCGCGGGGGTCGTCCAGAAGCTCCGCGTAGTCGTTGTCCAGCCCCATGTAGGAGTACGCGGCGTGGTGCTCGATCTCCGGCGTGAGCGGATTGTCGCCCACGTAACCGCCCTCGCTGTCCGTATATCCGGCGAACCCCTCGTCCATCAGGTTCTCCAGATAAACGTCAATGCGATCATCGCCGCCCTCGCCTCGATCAGTGGGCGGGGGAGCCCAGCCATACTCTTCAACCTCGACCTGCCAGCTATACTCCAGCGCCTCGGCCACCTGATCCACGTAGTCAGGCACGCCGTTTCCATCCTGATCGGTCGGGTCCACGGCCTGATC
Organism: Chloroflexota bacterium; assembly: GCA_011051745.1. Classification (GTDB taxonomy): domain Bacteria; phylum Chloroflexota; class Anaerolineae; order Aggregatilineales; family UBA3940; genus DRKO01. The sequence continues at coordinate 2,311 of DRKO01000006.1, forward strand.
CCCGCTGGTTGTGTAGTGGATCAGGAAGTGCTCCGTCCCGACTGTTTGCTCATCCGGCAGGGAGGGCCGCCCCGTATCCTGAGCAGCCGCCGGTGAGACGGCGAGCGTCACAGCAACCGCCAGTGCGATTAAGCCGGAGAGCAACCATTTACGTCGCATCGTCTTAGCATCCTTACTACATTACGGGAGATACCTGTTTCAGAGGCCCGCATCTCTTACCCGATTCTATCTCCGGGCAGTGCTGGCCTGTGTAGCTCTTTAGTCCCAGCACTTAGCCATGCCCCCTGCCCAACATAATACCAGATCAGAGAAAACGCGACAGTCGGCCCTCCAGGCGACGGTTGCCTGCTGGCGGCGGCGTGTGGTATGCTGCCCGGCAGTCCAACCGCAGGAGAGGAGAACCGATGACGGAGAAGAAGAGCAAACGAGTGGCCTTTCAGGGAGAGCGGGGAGCCTACTCGGAGATGGCCGCGCGGGCCGCGCTGGGAAGCGAGATCGAACCGGTCCCGTGCCGCACCTTTGATGATGTGTTCGCCAGCGTGGAAACCGGCGAGTGTGATCTGGGGCTGGTTCCCATCGAGAACTCGCTGGCGGGGAGCATCCACCGAAACTACGATCTCCTGCTGCGCCACGCGCTGCACATTGTGGGTGAGACACAGTTACGCATCGAACACTGCCTGATCGCCAACCCGGGGGTAGAGCTCTCCGAGATCAGGGTCGTGCGTTCCCATCCCCAGGCACTGGCCCAGTGTGAACATCATCTGGCGGAGATGGGCGTTGCAGCAGAGGCGGCCTACGACACAGCCGGAAGCGTCCGCGATCTGCGGGACAGTGGGGCGCGGGATGTGGCGGCGCTGGCAAGCCGTCTGGCAGCCGAAATCTACGGCATGGTGGTGCTCAAAGAAGGCATGGAAGACGACAGGCAGAACTACACCCGCTTCCTCGTGCTGGCACGTAAACCGGTAGACCCGTCGGGAGAGAGCAAGACCTCGATTGTGTTTGCGCTCCGAAATAGCCCCGGCGTGTTGTTCAGAGCGCTGGCGTGCTTTGCCCTGCGCGACATTGACCTGACCAAGATCGAGTCACGGCCCATCCCCGGCTCACGGTGGGAGTATCGTTTTTATCTGGATTTCATCGGCAGCCAGCACGGCGGGGCAGGAGAGCGTGCGCTGGCGCATCTGGCGGAGATGGCTACCGAGTTGCGAGTGCTGGGAACCTATCCGCGAGGCGTATAAGTCCAGTGCGTCTCCCGCACAGAAAACGGGGGATAGACGAGGCGCCCGGCCCTCCCGTCCCGTATGCTGAACCCTTTTTAACCCGCCTGCATCTAAATCTATGATAAGAACCTATAAGAAAAGGACGGGTTAAAATCGTTATGGAAATGGAAATCGTCTTTCCGGGTGGCGCACGTGTGGATGCCATCATGGGGAACATGGTTATCCCCACCAATCAGGACGGCTCCGCACCGGCTCCCTTTGGATTGTTCCTTGCTTCTATCGGAACCTGTGCGGGAATCTATGTGTTGAGCTTCTGCCAGAAGCGCGGCATCCCGACCGAGGGGATACGCATCATCCAGCGCATGCACATGAACCCCTTCACCCGCATGATCGAGCGGATCGAGCTGGACATCCAGGTTCCGCCCGATTTTCCAGAGAAGTACAAGGACGCGGTTATCCGCTCGGCTGAACTGTGCGCCGTTAAGAAGCATCTGGAGAATCCGCCGGTCTTCGAGGTCTATACCTCTGTCGCGGAGCCTGTCTCCTGACATTCCCCTGAGGGGAAGCTACCCGAATCAAAAGCGGCATCCGGCGAGGATGCCGCTTTTGATTTTCTTGGGGAAGAACATCAGAAACAGCTACACACTGACTGCCTCATCCTGCGCGAGCCGTGTCTGCTCCCGGTACTGCTCGACCCAGTCCGCATCATAACGCCGGATGTATTCCTCCACTCGTTCGACCAGCTCTCTATTGCCCACGAAGAAAGGGATACGCTGGTGCAGGTCATGGGGCTGGATGCTGCGGATCGGGTTGACGCCGTCCGAGGCATAGCCGCCCGCCTGCTCCGCGATGAAGGCGAGGGGAGCACATTCATACGTCAGGCGCAGCTTGCCGTGCGGTTTGGCGGGGTCTCTGCGATCAGCGGGGTACATGAATATCCCGCCGGTCATCAGGTTGCGGTGGAAATCGGCCACCAGCGAACCGATATAGCGCAGCGAGAGGCCCGGCCCTGTGCCTTCAGGGTCACGTCCGGTCAGCCACTCCACATAGCGCCGGATTCCCTCGCTCCAGTATCGCTCGTAGCCCTGGTTGACGCTGTAGTATTTAGGCTTGTCAGGGACACGGATATCGGGATGGGAGAGCAGAAACTCGCCGATGCTGGGGTCGAGCGTGAAGCCGTGGACACCCCGCCCGGCGCTGTAGACGAGCATCGTACTGGAGCCGAAGATCACGTACCCCGCCGCAACCTGCCTGTATCCCGGTTGCAGCAGATCGGCCATCGTGCCACGCTCGCCCTCGCTGATCTTGCGATGAATCGAGAAAATCGTGCCAATACTGACATTGTAGTCAATGTTTGAGGACCCATCGAGCGGATCATAGAGCAGAACGTAGCTCCCGCAGGGGTAATGATCGGGGATGTGGAGCGGCTCGGCATGTTCCTCCGATGCCATGATGCACAGCCGTCCGGTGTGATCCATCATGCGGTAGATGGTCTGGTCGGCATAGACATCAAGTTTCTGTTGCTCTTCACCGTGCGTGTTGGTTGCGCCTGCCATGCCGAGGATGTCAGCCAGCCCGGCCCGCGTCGTTTCCCGCGCGATCAGCTTGGCGGCCAGCGCGATGTCGTACATCAGATTGGTAAACGCGCCGGTTGCCTGAGGGAAGTGACGTTGCTGCTCAAGTAGATGTCGCTCGATGGTGATCACTTTTGGCATTGCCTCTTTTCTCTCCTGAACTACTCCGACGTTATGCCAGTGCAGTCACGCCACCTCTGCCCGAAGGGCATATCCTGAACCGATCCCGGAGACGGCTGCGGTAAAAGATATGACGTTCCGACACCCACGAAACCTTTCGCGGTGGCCCCTGCGTGGCCGTGAAGGCACATCTCGCGGGGGTCACCGGAACGCGCGTGACTGCACTCAGAGACAGAACCGGCAGGAGGAGTAGGGCGGGTCTTTACAGGGCGATCAGGATCAGGTAGTAGTAGCTCAGCAGACCAGCCACGATCAGCGAATCGATCCGGTCCAGCAGGCCACCGTGGCCGGGTATCAGGTTGCTGGCGTTCTTGGCCCCTGCATAGCGTTTGAGCATACTGATGCCGAAGTCGCCCAGAGGGGCCACCACAGAGCTCAGTGCACCGATCACCAGACCGTGCAACGGACTGACCTCCGCCCCTGCCCCCAGCAACGACCAGAGGAGCGGCAACGTGGCTCCCCCCAGCGTTCCGAAGACGATCCCGCCGATATAGCCCTCCCACGTTTTACCGGGACTGATGTCGGGAATAAGCGGCGTGCGCCCGATGGCCCTGCCGACCAGATAAGCGGCGCTGTCCGAGACCCACACGGAGCCGAGCACCGTCAGTAGCCAGAACAGACCATCATCCAGGGCACGCAGGCTGACAAAGTGCGCCCCGCTCCACCCTATATAAAAGCTGCCCGCCAGCGTCATGGCGAACCCCGTCATGGCGTTGGCCGTCCCCTGACGAAAGCGGGCCAGCGACCAGAGCATCGTCAGCAACAACAGGAGTGCTGCGCAGGGCCTGATGAACAGGCTCTCCGGCCATAGATGACCGGCTACGAACAGGGCGCTCCAGAGCAGCATCAGGCCGCCAAAGGCCCGATGCCCCCGGCGGGCCACCAGATGCACAAACTCGATGGAGGAGATGGAGATCACCAGTAAAGCCAGTAGAGTGAACAGGTGGCCCCCGATGATGACCATCGCCAGCACCGGCACGCCGAGGAGAAGACCGCTCAGGACTCGTTCGCGTAACACGGTCTTATTTGACTAAGCCAAACCGCCGTTCGCGCTGGCTGTAGTGGATGATTGCTTTGCGGAGTTCTTCTTTGTTGAAATCCGGCCAGTAAACCGGTGCGAAGTAGTATTCAGCGTAGGCGCCCTGCCAGATCAGGAAGTTGCTCAGCCGCAGTTCGCCACTGGTTCGAACGATGAGGTCGGGGTCGGGGAGATCGCCGGTGTACATGTAATGGCTGACCAGCGCCTCGTCAATCTCCTCCGGCTTGTGCCCGTTCCGCACGATCTCCCTGATAGCATGGACGATCTCGGCCCGCCCGCCGTAGTTAAAGGCCACGTTCAGGATGAGCCGATTGTTGTTCTTCGTCAGTTCGATGGCATCCAGCACCTTGCGCTGTAGCTCTGGATCAATGCGTGAGAGGTCCCCGATGTGCCGTAGCTGAACGCCCTCGGCGTGCAACTCGGCCAGTTCGCGGTCAATCACATCCTTGAGGATGTTCATCAGACCTTTGACCTCAGCCTCCGGGCGACCCCAGTTCTCGGTTGAGAAGGCGTAGATAGTCAGGATACGGATGCCGAATTCGACGCAGGCCCGCAGTATTTCGCGCAGATTTTCCGTTCCGGCCCGGTGGCCTGCCAGGCGCGGCAGGCCGCGCTGCTTCGCCCAGCGCCCGTTGCCATCCATGATGATGGCGACATGAGTCGGGACTCTCTCAGGGAGTTGTTCCCGTCCCTCTTCTTCGTTTTCGGAAGTCGTGGTATCCATCAGATCAGTTGCTTGCATATCCCTTTACACTTCCAGTATCTCTTGCTCCTTGCGTTTTCCAACCTCATTGATCTGCTCGATATAGCGATCTGTCAGGTCCTGGAGGTCGTCCCGCGCACGGTAGAAGTCATCCTCGGAGATCAGCTTCTCCTTCTCGAACTCCCGCAGATCCGCCAGCGTGTCGCGCCGGATGTTGCGCACGGCGATCCGTGCCTCCTCCATGCGCTTGTGAACGATCTTAACCAGCTCCCGCCGGCGCTCCTCCGTCAGGGGAGGGATCACGAGCCGGATCAGCTTCCCGTCGTTTGTGGGCGTCAGGCCAAGATCGGAGGTCTGAATAGCCCGCTCAATGTCCCCGATGGAACCGGGGTCAAAGGGACGGATGGTGATCAACTGGGGCTCAGGGACAGCGATGGTTGCCAGTTGCTGGAGAGGTGTGGGATTTCCGTAATATATCACGGAGAGCTTCTCCACCAGCGAAGCCGAGGCTCGCCCTGTACGGATGCTGGACAGGTCATCCTCCAGAACGCTAACAGCCCTTTTCATGCGTGTTTCCGCATCGCGCAAAGCATCTTTGATCATCGTTCAGACTCCGAGAGCAGCCGATTCGTCTTCAGGTAGACAGGAGGCCCAGAGTGCCCCAGAACTCCAGCAGCGTGGGGCGTTGTGTGTCCCCATTGTCGGGACAAAAGGGGCTTATCCCCTGAGGAGAACGAAGGGTTTCTGCGGTGCTATCCTGTTCTCCTCGACTTGTTGGCTCCGGGTTGGCTTTTCCATTGTGTCCGATCTGGGGGTGATTGTCAACCGCCGTGATCCTGTGGCTCCCGTGCCCGACGGGGGCCACATTTGGGTTGCCCCCTTTTCTATATTCGTTTGCTCTGAATAACAAATTTAATATATACTCCGGCCAGACACACGTTGCAGGCGGGTTACCGGACTGGCGGGCAGCCAACATTGTCCATCACGCACGATGGATCAGGCCAGGGGGGCACTATTCGCTAAGAAATAGGGCTGGCCCTGATGTTCCCTTGTATCAGGCTCACATCGTCCGCACAACGATGTGACGATATAACTCCGGTATCAACGAGGCTCCTCTTCCATTGGTGCAGCGTATCGCTCACCATAGAGGAGGAGCCTTGTTGTGCTACACCGCTGGGTACTGTCTCTCCCCTCTCTTGCGCACCAAACCCGTCATCGGGATATCTGAATCATACCTCAGGAGAAGAATATGCATCCGCAACCCCGGAGCACAGACACACCGTTATTCCCTTCCCTTGCAGGCACAGGAAAGCTCATTGTCGGGCTTGTCCTTATCCTTGTTGTTTTAATAGTAGTCCCCCTCACGCCGACCTATGCCGCCCCGCTCCGCGCCCTGAACCCCGTGCCAACCGTTTCATTTGGCGGGGTTCCATCTGAGGGATTTATCGGTGAGAATTTCACGTTTACACTCACCTTCGATAACACCGGAGCGCTGGCCGATGACACCGGTTATGGTCCCTACATTGATCTCTACCTGCCTGTAACCGGCGCAGATGGAGACGGCGACGGGATTGACTTCGTCAGTGCCACTTATCTCAGCACAAACCTGACGACAACCGAACTGACGTTCAACGCTGCCGGAGAGGTAACCCACCCCTATGCCGTCAACCCCGGGACCGGCACACCGGTTATCGTCACCGGCGGCACGCCGGGCGATAAGCTGGTCGTCATCCGGCTTCCGTTCGGGAGCTTCACGCGCGATCAGCCGCCGATTGAGATAGACGTCACGGCCAGCATCTCCAATTTCGCCAACGCGAACACCGCCCTGACGATGTACGCACGCGGGGGGTTCCAGTATGGCGGGACGCCCCTCAACGACTGGTGCTGCGGCACTCCGCCGGACGCAACGATCTACAACCCGACCGGCGCGCCGCCAACCTGGCCCCCGGCCTCGATCACGCCGGTTCTCATGACGGTTGACAAAACCTACGACGGCCCCGAAAGCGAGACCGCAACTGGCCCGAACTTCCCCCGGAGCTATACCATCACGGTGGACATCGCCGACGGGCAAACCGTCAACAACCTGCAGGTCACCGACACGTTGCCCGACACCGTCCAGTACCTGAGCGTCAATGCGACACCGGCAGGCGCGGGGTTGATCAGCACCCCCGGCCCTGGCCCCGGCGGGACGGTCACCTACGACTTCGGGAACGTCGCCGGCGGCCCCGGCGTGGACGCCACCCTGACGATAAATTTCTACGTCCCCCTGGATGACGCTTCCGGCACATCGGTGCTGAGCGCCACGACCGGCGATGATGTCTCAATCGCAAACACGGCCAGTGCCAGCGGGAACTGGACTCCCCTCGACACAGACGATCCGGCTGGCCCGGTCACCGGCTCGTGCCCCGGGCCCTGTCCCGGCGGGGGATTTGACGCAAAGTCGCTCGCCATCCAGAAGAGCGTCGCGCTTGCCACCGACAACGGCTATACCGGCTACACACCGGGGGACACCGTCGAATACACCCTGAACTTCCAGATATCCGACTTCTTCGCCTTCCAGAACCTCTCGATCACGGACATCCTCTCCGACGGGCAGACATACGTCAACGGCTCGGCCCGGATGTCTATCACCACCCACACCGGCGACTCGGCGGACGCCCCCATGAACGCCGCCAACGTCAGCGTGACAGCCGCACCCACACCGGGGCAGACCACGCTGGTCTTCGACATCTCCGGCGAACTTGGCACGCGCGGCCTCAGCGGGCAATTGCTGGGCGGATGTGTACCCGCCGGAGGCACAGGCGGGGGCGCACCCGGCAATCCGCCTGACTGCGGCACGTTCAACGGCGGTCCCACAACCGGAACCATCACCTTCCGGGCCACCATTGACGAGAACTACACAGACCCCGTTCCCTCCGGCGACCAGTCCGTAGACCACGGGGACACGCTGAGCAACACCGTACAGCAGATCACCGGTGATCTGCTCAACGTCGGCAACCTGACCCCCAACGGAAACAGCGAAACTGACGACAGTAGCGCCCAGTTCGAGATCGTTAAGAAGGAGCTGGTCAAGTCGATCTACGGCTACACGCCACAGGGCGGCTCGTTCACCCCCGGCTCGCCGGGATCGAACCCGCTTTCCCCCGGAGATACGATCACCTATCGGCTGGAGTTCGAGCTACCCTCCAGCGACTTTGAAAGCCTCTCATTCACCGACTATCTGCCTCTGCCGGTGTTGTACGCCACCGAGATCACTACCTTTGACGATGTGACCGACGCAAACCCACCGGCAGCCGGACATGCCAAGTTCGGCCCCACGGACACCTTCTCCGGAGCGGCTGGCATTTCGGGGATCGTTCCTACCATCTCCGTTGATCCAGATGCCAACAGCGTCTCGTTTGACTATGGAACCTACGATGGCAGCAATACCACCCCGAGCAAGATTGACATCCTCCTCACCGTTACCATTTCCGACGACCCCTTCACCGATGGCCTCCTGCTGACCAATCAGGCTCGCTCCAGTGAATCCAACTCCTTTAACACCGTCAGCACCTCGGACGCCATTATTCAGTTTGTGCTCGGTGAACCATTGCTGACAACGACCAAGTCCGTCGTTGCGACGAACAACCCCGGCGCAACTTACAGCGGGACGCTCCCCACAGCGACCTTCACCAATCCGCCTGACACCAGCATCCCACGCTGGTCGGGAACGATTGACGCCTCAGGCATCGGCAACGCCAATGTGAGCGACCTTGACGGCGGCGATCTGGTCACCTTTGCCTTGATGATACAGAACACCGGCAGCAGTCCCGGTGGCGCGTTCGACATCACCATACGGGATGAACTCCAGTCACCGGATTTCCAGATACCCGGCCATGGCGTTGACGGCATCAATCTGTCCGTCACCTACGGGGACGGCACGCCGGTCTCCTATACAGCCCTGAACGCAGCCGATCCGGTTCCGCTCTTCGGGGACGGGATCGAGATCGTTGACCCCGGCCCGGCCCAGGGAGCATGTGAAGCGCCGGGGCATACGGCAGGGCGCGACATCATCA
>DRKO01000007.1 GCA_011051745.1 Chloroflexota bacterium
CTGAGAAAGCGAGATGCCAAGCAGCCGCTCCACCTCGCTCAGAGGGAGATCAACCGTCACGACCGGCGCGGGGCGCGGATACTCGTCCAGAATGCCCCGCGAGACCTGGCCCCCCGCTATCTGTCGCATCAACTCGATGGCGCGGCGCAACCCGACCTCGGCCTGCGCGGGGTGCACCCCCCGGCTGAAGCGAGCGCCCGCCTCGGAGGGTATCTCGTGCCCGCGCTCGCGCTGGGCGCTGAGCGTGCGGCGGATGTTGATGTAGTTCCAGCTTGCGGCCTCAAGCAGAATGCCGGTCGAATCCTCGCGCACCTCGGTTTCAGCCCCGCCCATGATGCCGCCCAGGCTCAACGCGCCCGCCGTATCGCAGACAAGGATGGTGAAGGGGTCGAGTTCACGCTCGACGCCGTCCAGCGTGGTGAGCCGCTCGCCCGGCTCCGGCAGGCGGGTGATGATCGTCGGCGGCCCGCCCCCGGCACGCTGCACCAGACTATCATAATCGAAGGCGTGGAGCGGCTCGCCGGTCTCCAGCATGACGTAGTTGGTGATGTCCACAATGTTGTTGATGGGGCGCATCCCGGCCAGCTTGAGGCGACGTTGCATCCACTCTGGAGAGGGGCCAATCGTCACGCCCCGGATCAGAGCGAGCATAAAACGCGGGTTGAGGTCCGGCTCGCGAATCTCCAGCCCGACCTGCTCCTCGATGGGCGGCCCCTCCGCCACGATGTCGAGCGAGGGATACCGGACCTTCTGGCCGGTCAGGGCGGCCACTTCGCGCGCGACACCGAGGATCGAGAAGCAACGGGCCAGGTTGGGCGTCAGATCGAGATCGAGGACGACATCGCCGAGCACGTCCTGCAGGGGTGTGCCGGGAGGCGCGTCGGTCTCGATGAGCATAATCCCCTCGTGCTCGTCGGAGATGCCCAGTTCCTTCTCCGAGCAGACCATGCTCCGGTTCTCGATGCCGCGCAGTTTGCGGGGCTTGAGGATCATCCGCGAACCGTCGTCCCTGTGCCCGTCGATCACCTCGGCCCCCTCGCGGGCGTAGGGAGCGATGAGCGGCGGGTCAAGCGGGCCCTTATCCCTGTACGGGTAAAGATTCGGCGCACCGGTGACGACGGTCTCGATCTCCCCGATCCCCGAATCAACCATCGCCAGCACGAGGCGGTCGGCGTTGGGGTGGGACTTCACCTCGACGATGTGGCCGACGACGATCTTCTCACGATCCCAGACCAGATGATCGCGCGAGATCGGCACGGCCTTCTCCCCGTGTGATTCTCCGGCGGGCAGGCCGATGTACTCGATCCCGGCCACCTCCAGCCCGGCGAGCGTCAGACGGTGGGCCAGCTCCTCGACCGGAACGGTGATGTCCACGTATTCTTTCAACCACGAAAGCGGTACACGCATGGCTTATACTCCGGTTCCCTGTGCGGCTAGAACTGCTCCAGAAAGCGCAGGTCGTTGCCCCAGAAGTAGCGAATGTCCTCGATGCCGTGCCTGAGCATGGTGATACGCTCGACGCCCATCCCGAAGGCGAAGCCGGAATAGACGGCCGGATCGTAGCCGCCATTCTTCAGCACGACCGGATGTACCATGCCCGCCCCGGCGATCTCCAGCCAGCCGGTATGTTTGCAGACGTTGCACCCCTCGCCGTCACAGAGGATGCATTCGACATCCACCTCCATGCTCGGCTCGGTGAAGGGGAAATGCGAGCAACGGAAGCGCACCCGACGATCCGCGCCGTACAGGCGGCGGGCGAAGGCGGCCATCGTCCCCTTGAGGTCGCTCATGTGGATGCTGTGGCCGACGGCCAGCCCCTCGACCTGATTAAACTGTATCTCGCTGCGGGCGGTGATCTGCTCGTAACGGTAAACCATGCCCGGCAGGATGACGCGGATCGGCTCCGGCGCGTACTCGCGCATCACGTGAATCTGCCCCGGCGAGGTGTGGGTGCGCAGGAGGACGCCTTCGGTCGTGGTATAGAAGGTATCCCACATGTCGCGGGCGGGGTGGTGGGGCGGCATGTTGAGCAGGGTGAAGTTGACTTCGTCCTCCTCCACCTCACGGCTGCGGTAAATCTGGAAGCCCATCTCGGCCCAGATGGCGTAAATCTCGCGCAGGGTGCGGGTGATGGGGTGCAGTCGTCCGGTGGGGACGGGACGACCGGGGAGCGTCACGTCAATTGCGCCGCTCTCCAGGCTGCGGGCCAGCTCCTGCTGGCGGAGGTATTCCTCGCGCTCCGCAAAGGCGGCCTCAAGCCGTCGCTTCACTTCGTTGGCAAGCTGCCCGACGGCGGGGCGTTCCTCCGGCGGAAGCTGGCCGATGGAGCGCAGAATGCCGGTGATCTCGCCCTTTTTGCCAATCGTGGCGCTCTCCAGACGGTGCAACGCCCCGCGATCCTCGATGGATTCAAGCTGTTTGAGCGTCTCTGCCTCGATCTCTCGTAGTCTCTCAAGCATGCGATCTCCTCATGCCGTCCGGTAACGGCGGTGAAATCAAAAAGCCCCGGTCCCTGCTCAGGGACGGGAGCTTCACGCTCGCGCGGTACCACCCTGCCTGACCGGTCATCATCACCGGTCCACTCCGTTCACCAACAGCGCCGGTGCGGAGGGCCGCTCCGCGCCTCGCGATTGGCTGCCCGGATAACGGTGGGCCACCCGGAGCGGGCTACTGGATCAGACAGGCTCGCCTGCCCGATCGTTCTCCCGTCGGCTCAGGAGGGAACGCCCACGACCGGCGCTCGAACCGGGCTTTCAGTCTGCGGCCCGGCCTCCCTGGCGACGCCTTCCGTCGTGAGCCCGTCTCCGTCACAGCCTGTGTCTGTGATGCGTCTACTGTGGGCGGAATTATGCCACCCTGCCGGGGAGTTGTCAAACATGGGGGGCGGGCGGCTGATAGAAGCATGCTCCCCCGGGAGGGTCGCTCGGCGGGGTGAGCCGTGCTATACTGGCCGCATACACCGCTGGCCTGTTGCGAGAGATAGCGAGGGTGCTCTTGACCGGCGAACGTATCCTGGTTGTGGACGATGGAGACGAGATTCGCGATTTCGTCGTCAACTACATTCTGAAACCCAGCGCCTATGATTACATCGAGGCGAGCGATGGCCTGGAAGGGCTGGAACTGATCCGCTCCCGCTCCCCCGATCTGGTTCTGCTGGACCTGCAGATGCCCCGTCTGGACGGGATCGGAGTGCTGCACCAGATGCAGGCCGAAGGGCTGAACGTCCCCGTCATCCTGATGACATCCTACGGCTCGGAGGAGATCGCAATCGAGGTTTTTCGTATGGGGGTCAGGGATTACGTCATCAAGCCCTTCGAGGCGGAGGAACTCCTGAGCGCCATCGAGCGGGCGCTGGAGGAGAAACGCCTCCGCGAAGAGCGCGATCATCTGATGGAGCATCTTCTGGCCGCCAACGAGGAACTGCGGGCGCAGGTCAGGGAACTGGAGGCGCTCTACGGGGCGGGACGTGAGATCGTCACCGCTCCTGATTCCGGCGCCCTGTTTGCGCGGCTGCTGAGGGCGGCCAGCCGGATCGCCAGCCCGCTGGCCGGGGAGCTGTTCCTGCTGAGCGATGACGGACGATCCCTGATCCGGGTCGCACGACTGGAGGACGGGCACGTCCGGCCCACCGACGAGCAGGCCGACGACGAACTGGCCTGGCAGGTGATCCGCTCCGGGGAGCCGCGTCTGGGCGCGCCGGAACTCGTCCCCTCCAGTCAGACGTTCAGCGTGCCGGTCGGTGTGCCCCTCGGCCTGTCCGAAGTACGCGGGGCGCTGCTGGTTACGCTGCTCGCCGATCCGCTCTCCGAGCACAGGGTGAACACGCTCACGGCGCTGGCGGTCTTCGGCGCAATCGGGCTGGAGTTTATCCGCTGCAAAACCGGCGATCTGTAACCTTCCTGAAGACCCGTTCCGGGGTGTGGCTGACTCTGCTGGCGGGGCTGCTCTCCCTCTCGTGCAACCTGAGCCGTGCGCTCTCCGCCGCGACCCCCGCCCCCGATCCCGCTCACACGCCCACCGTCACTTCCGCCCCGCCGGAAACGCCCTCTGATGCGGCTTCCCCCGCCCCCTCCCCGGACGCGGAAACGGCGGCGCTGGTCGCGGCGCTGGCCCGCTACGGCGTGACCGTCGCCGCGCCGGAAACCCTCTCCCCCAATGAAGTGACCCCCGTCTATGAGGCCGTCTCACGGCTTGGCGAATATGTCCTCCGCGTGGGCGAGGCGGGGCGCTTCACGCCCGCCACCCCCGATCAGGCCTTCCGGGAGGTGTTCGGCCCGACGGTGGTCCGCATCTACCCGGCGCGGGACACGGTGGACGGGGTCTTCTACGCGGCACACTGCGGCTGGGAAGGGCGGGAGGCGAACGCCTGCCGTAGCACGAGCATCTACCCGGAGCAGGAATTCCCGGAGGGGGCGTGGCTGATCCTCTTCGCCGGGAATCCGCTGCTGCGCTCCGGGCCGGAGGAGGGCGTCCGGCTGGCGGCCCACGAACTGGCGCACAACCTGACGCGGGGAGGCGGCCACGATCCGGAGAACGTGGGCGGGCTGAACTACGTGCGCTACGCCGGAATGCCCTACGGGCTGGAGCATGCGCAGGCGTTCGGGGTGCGGGTCGGGCTGTATGCCTACGCCACCGAGGAGGCCCGCCGCTCACATGCCTGCTGGCAGTGCGAACTCACCGCCGACGCCA
>DRKO01000008.1 GCA_011051745.1 Chloroflexota bacterium
CACAGCAATGCTCTGGGAGGCGCGCTCGGAGAGCGTCTCACCCTTCTGAAAGCCCTTCACACCTTCGCCCTGGTCGGGACCGGTGACGAGGAGTTTCTGGAGGACCATTTTACCCGCTTTGTAAGCGGACTGTACTCGACCACAGAGAAGGTATGCGATCTCGTGATCGCCCCCGGAGGCGTCGCGCATTATATCTACCCGCCGGACAGCGAGGCGATCCCGCCTGATCACAACCTGCTCCGCGAGGGAGAACCCGGCATACAGGCCGATATCCAGCGTGCCATTGAGAGCGGCGAGGTGGTCATCAGCGCCCCCTACGAGCTGGACAACGGGAACCTCGGCCTGATGATGTGGCGGGCCGTCTATGATGAGGATGGTAACTTCTGGGGGCTGGCGGTTCTTGCGGTGGATTTCTCGGCCCTGCTTGAAGAAGCCGGGCTGGACGAGGAGATAGGGGGACTTAGAATAGCGTTGAGGAACGAGGACGGCGAGCTCCTCTTTGGAGAAAGCGCCGTCTTCGAGGCCGGGCCGGTCATCAGTCCGGTTTACCTGCCGGATGAACGCTGGGAACTGGGGGCCGTCCCTGTCGACGGATGGGAGGCTTCCATCGCGGAGCAGCTTATCCTGTTCCAGCTTATGACGTTCAGCATTGTGGGGCTGCTGACCATTCTGTCCTATCTGATCGTCAATCGGCAGGCCTGGCTGACGCAGGCCGTCGAGGAGCGCACGGGCGATCTCTCTCAGGCCAACGAACGCCTGCGGGCAGAAGTCACGGTGCGCAAGCGGATCGAGCAGGCGCTGCGTGAGAGCGAGGAGAAGTTCCGCAACCTGATCGAGCAGTCGCTCGATGGAATCGTGCTCGTGGATGAGCAGGGTACGATCATCGAGTGGAACAGGGGGCAGGAGCAGATCACCGGCATTCCGCAGGCGGAGGCCCTCGGAAAGCCTATCTGGGAGATGCAGGCCCGCATAAGCCCCAGAAGGGAGGCCGAGCCGCAGATTCAGGAGCGGCTGGAGAAGGAGATAAGGAGCTTCTTCCAGACCGGCGCTGCTCCCTGGCTGGAGAAAGTGCTTGAGAACGATATCCTGTGCCCCGACGGCACACGCCGGACGGTGCAGAGCGTGACGTTCCCCATCAAGATCAGCCGGGGGCTGATGCTGGGGAGTGTCTCGCGAGACATCACCGGGCGAAAGCAGGCCGAGGAAGCCCGCTCGCGGGCCCTATGGCAGATCGAGCGGCTGTATACCATCAGCCAGGCGTTGATCGCAGCCCGTAGCCCGCAGGAGTTGCTGGAGGTCTCCGCCGAGCCTTTAATGGCGAAAGGCCCTTCGCTGGCTACCCTGCTCTACGCAGACGATCCGGAGAACCCGGAGTGGGTGGAGGTGATCGCCCACGTCCGGGCCGGGGAGGAACTGACGCCGCTTGTCGCGCCCGGAAGCCGTTTCCCCGTCTCTGATCTTGTCTCCGACCCCACCCTGCTATATGAACATCCCAACCAGATCAACCTGCTCCTCGATCCGGGAATGGAGGACTCCCCGATGAGCGAGCGGGTCCACCGGCTCGTTGAGGCCTCCGGCGGGCAGTCGCTGGCCGTGATCCCGCTCAGGACGCTGAGCAAGCGCTGGGTCGGGTTCATCGCGCTTGCCTGGGCGAATCCGCCGGAGCTCTCCGAGACAGACCGCCAGCTTTACCGTGTGGTTGCCCCTCAGATGGCGACTCTGCTGGAGAATCAACTCCTGCTCGTCCGAACCAGCACACAGGCGTACTTCCTCCACTCCCTGCTGAACGGCCTGCCGATCGGTGTGCTGGCGACGGATGCGGAGGGAACCATCATTGAGATCAACCCGGCTTATGAGCGGATGACGGGCTTCAGCCGGGACGAGATGAGAGGCCGGAACGCGCTGGAGATGGGGGCTCCCGATCAGCAGGCTCAGGATGCAACCCTGATCAGGAAGGCGCTTGAGAGGGGAGAAACTCTGATCCATTACGAAAGCGAGTTGGTGCGCAAAGACGGGACAACTTTCCCGGCTGCGATCTACCTGGCCCCGATGCGCAACGACGAGGGAGAGGTGACCGGGTTCCTGGCCTCGCTCGAAGATATCACCGAGCGGAAAGAGGCTGAAGCTGCGCTGCGCAAACGCACCGAAGAACTCAGCCTCCTTTATGAGGCCGGGAAACAGCTCAGCCGGACGCTCGATCAGGATGCCATCTATGATACGCTCTACGATCTGGTATCGAGGGTCATGGCGTGTGATAACATGGTCGTTTCCTCCTATGATCCCGCCGACCGGATGATTTACTGCTGTTATGTTTGCGCCGAGGGTCGGCGCCTCGACGCCGATAAATTCCCCCCCATTCCCCTTGAGCCGGAAGGGCAGGGAGTTCAGAGTGTCGTGATCCGCGACGGGAAGCCCCGCCTGATCCGCGACTACCAGAAGCGGGCCCGGCAGGCCCGGCACTACTACTACGGGGATGCGGAGAAAGTCATCACGGCAGAAGAGCTGCCGGAGGATGCCAGGGTGACCCAGTCGGCGCTGATCGTGCCTCTCAAGCTTGAGGAGCAGGTGATCGGCGTCCTGCAGGTGCAGAGCTACCGGCCCGACTCCTACACGGAGGACGATCTGAAGTTCCTTGAGGCCCTGTCCTCTCAGGTGGCTGCTGCCAGCATGAACGCGACCCTCTATCAGCAGGCCCAGCGCGAGATCACCGAGCGGGAGCGGGCGACAGAAGCCGAGCGCGAGCAGCGCAGGCTGGCCGAGGCGCTGAGCGACATCGCTGCCGTCCTCAACCGGACGCTTGATCTGGAAGTTGTGCTGGAGCATATTCTGGCGGAACTGGGGCGGGTTGTCCCGCATGACGCAGCCAACATCATGCTGATCGAGGAAGGCGGAACGGTGCGGGGGGCGCAGGCGCGGGGTTATAGTCGCCATGGGGTGAGCGAGTGGATACTCTCCCGCCGCTTCACCGTAGAGGAGATTCCCCCCCTGCGTGAGATGATGGAAACGGGCCAGCCGGTCATCGTCTCCGACACGCACGCCGATCCGCGCTGGATCACCTTCCCTGAGACTTCCTGGATTCGCTCCTATCTCGCCACCCCCATCAAGGTGGGAAACGAAGTGATCGGCTTCCTGCAACTGGACAGCCTTACGCCGGGGGCCTTCACCGATGCGCACGCGAAGCGCCTGCAGGCCTTCGCCGATCAGGCCGCCATTGCGATCAACAATGCCCGCCTGTATGAAGCCATCCGGGAGAGGGCGGCCCGTCTGGAGCTTATCGCCCGTATCGGCCAGCAGACCACCGCCATTTTGCAGCCTGACGAGCTGCTGCACCGGGCCGTCCGCCTGATCAGCGAGATGCTCAACTGCACCAGCATCGAGGTCTTCATGGTCGAGGGTGACGAGGTCGTCCTGCGGGCATCCACCCATCCGGTTCTCAAGGAGTATGAGGGGACGCTCTGCCTCAGAGCAGGCGAGGAGGGCATCATCGGGTGGGTGGCCGGAAGCGGCAAGCCTCTGCTTGTCCCGGATGTCAGTCAGGAGCCCCGCTACTATGCCTGCGATGACGTTCCGGAGACGCGCTCAGAGGCAGCCGTTCCCATCCGGTTGAAAGGAATAGTGATCGGCGTGCTGGACGCCCAGAGCGATCGGCTGAACGACTTTTCCAGAGAGGATCTGTTCACGCTCCAGACCGTCGCCGATCAGCTTGCCGTCGCGCTCGAAAGTGCCCACCTGTACGAGGCCGCCCAGCGCCGCGCCGCCGAGCTGGAGGCTCTCTACCGCGTTACGCTGAGCATCAGCGCCGAACTGGATGTGGACACGGTGTTGCAGGCGATCATCGAAAGCGCGATGGAGCTGCTGAATGCGGGCGGCGGGGGGATTTATCTCTACCATCCGGAGCGTGATGAGCTTGAATGGGCGATCAGCATCGGGCCGGGCATGGTCCCCGTCGGAACCGTCCTCAGGCGTGGCGAGGGGCTTTCGGGGCGGATTCTGGAGACGGGCGAGCCGCTCATCGTCGAGCAATACGCCGGGTGGGAGGGCCGCCCTGCCGCCCTTGATTCCCTTGACTTCGACGCCATCCTCGGCGTGCCGGTGCGCTGGGGAGATGAACTGCTGGGCATTATCAACGTCACCCATGCAGTGGGCACGGGGCGCACCTTCTCGGAGCAGGACAAGCGTCTGTTGAGCCTCTTTGCTGCCCAGGCTGCCATCGCGATCCGGAACGCCCGCCTCTATCAGGAGAGCGAGACCCGCAACCGTCGGCTGGCGCTGCTGAACGAGATCACGCGCATCGGCACGGCCACGCTCGATCTGGACGAACTGGTGCGCACGCTGGCCGACAAAGCAGCGGC
>DRKO01000009.1 GCA_011051745.1 Chloroflexota bacterium
GCAGAATGTCCGTGATCTCCAGCGCGGCGGCGTCCATCCGATCCTCTGAGATGGCCTGAACGAAGATGATGTCCACGATGTACTTTCCCTGCTGGTTGCGCTGCTGGAAAAGGCGTCGCTGGGCCGTTGAGAGCGGGATCAGGACGACATCGTCCTCATCGCCAAAAGAGCCGCCGCCCTTCTCCTCCAGGATTCCAACAACCCGGAAGGGCATCCCCTCGATGCGGATCGTCTGATCCAGCGGGTTTTCAAACTCCTGAAACAGATTCTCGACCACCGTCTGGCCCAGCACGGCCACCCGCGACTCGGCCTGAATATCCTCCTCCGTGATGAAGCGCCCCACAGCGGGATGATAGTTGCGCACCGTCTCATAGGCAGGCGTCACACCAACGACTTCCGTCTCTGTTTCCTCCCGCCCGAACGTCACCAGGCGTCCTCTTCTGATAACAGGCGCAACGGCAGCCACATCAGGAGCGCGGAACGTGTCTTCTATCGCTCGCACGTCATCGTTGCTCAATCCCTGACTGCCGCGCGAACTGGGATGTCGGCCACCGGCCTGTGTCCCCGGCGTGATGGGAAAGACGAACAGCAGGTTAGAGCCGAGCGCGCCAAACTGCTCGTTGACGATCGTCTCCAGGCCGCGCCCGATGGAAACGAGGACGATCACGGCAAAGATGCCGATCACGATTCCGAGCGTGGTCAGCACACTGCGCAGCTTGTTTGCCATCAGGCCGCCCCATGCGACCCGGAAGCTTTCTCCGATGTTCACGCCTCGTCCCTCTCAATCACTCCCAGTTCGATCAACATCTGGTCAGAAGGCCGCTCCTGCTCGCCGGCCCGCAGGGGATGCATAACGGGCTTATCGGCGATGATTCGACCATCGCGGAGCACCACGATCCGGTGCGAGTGCTGGGCAACAAACGGGTCGTGCGTCACCACGATGACGGTGATCCCCTGCTCCTCATTGAGTTCCTGTAGCAAGCGCAGGACTTCAATCCCTGACCTGCTATCGAGGTTGCCCGTCGGCTCATCGGCCAGAATGATAGAAGGGTTGTTGACAAGGGCGCGGGCAATGGCTACACGCTGCTGTTGCCCGCCGGAAAGCTCCGCCGGGGTATGGGTCAGCCGATCCCCCAGGCCAACGGCTTCCAGAGCCTCGATGGCCCGCTGGCGGCGGTTCCGCACACCGGCATAAATCAGAGGGAGTTCCACCTGCCGGACGGCGCTTGTTCGCGGCAGCAGGTTGAAGTTCTGGAAGACGAACCCGATCTTACGGTTCCGAATGGCGGCCAGCTCCCGATCTTTGAGCGAACTGACATCTATACCATCCAGATAATACCTGCCGGAGGTCGGCTGATCGAGCGCACCGAGCAGATTCATCATGGTGGATTTGCCGGAGCCAGAAGGCCCCATGATGGAGACAAACTCGCCCCGCTCGACGGTCATAGATACCCCTCGCAGGGCGTGGACTTCCACCTCCCCCATGACGTAGACTTTGGAGAGATCGCGTACATCAATCACCGGCACATCAGCCGGTGGCTCACCATCAGGGGAATCAACGGCCATATCCGCTTCTCGCATCCCTTTTTGCACCATTACAAACCAGACTCTCGTGGCAAACCGAACCGCTACTCCTGCCCGCCAAAGAAGCTAAAGTTTTCCCGCTCCAGGCTGACAACCACCACATCCCCTTCCGTCAGCCCTTCTCGCACCTCGCTCATCGTCGCGCCGCGCACCCCGACCTCGACCTCGATCTCCTCGATTGTGCCATCATCGCGTTGAACGTTGACATACGCAGCGCCCGTGTCGCGGTCAAAACGGATCGCCCAGTTGGGCACAAGCAGCACATCCGTCAACTCAGACACGACGATATCCACCGTCGCCGTCATACCGTCGCGTATCTCAACATCGGACTCGTCAAGCTGGACGCGCACTTCATAGCTCACAACGCCGTTGACATCCACCGCATCCGGCGCGATGCGCACCACATGGCCGGTGACCTCTGCCTCCGGCCAGGCGTCCAGGCTGATGAATGCAAGCTGCCCTTCCTCGATGCGGGCGATATCCACCTCATCCACGAGGAGATCGATGTAAAAGGCAGAATCATCGAGCAGAACCACAGCCGGTAACCCCGCCACCACCTGCTCGCCTATCTCATAGCGGACATCTGCGATCACCCCGTCAAACGGAGCGACGATCTCGGCGTCTTCCAGCGCCAGGCGGGCGTTCTCAAGCGCAAGTTTCGCTTCCTCGAACTGAATCTGCGCCAGTTGAACATCAATTTCGGTGGGGCCTTCCAGCAGCCGACTCAGGGAAGCCTGCGCCTGCCGGACAGCCGCCTCGGCCACGGCGATATCGTTCGACGAAACCCCCTGCTGGGCGTTGATCAGTTCCTGCTGGGCGATCTGAACGGCCAGCTCCGCCGCCTCGACCTGCCGATTCGCCAGATCAAGCTGATAGCCCAGGCCATACCACTCACGGGTTGAATCGCGATTCACCTGCTGGAGCCAGAGATCGGAGCGACGTAGCTCCAGATTCGCCTGAGCGATCCGGACGGCTTCCTCGTCGGGAGGCCGCCGGAGCTGATCAAGCTGGGCCTGCGCCCGATCAACCGCCGCCTGAGCCGCCGCGATGTCAAACTGGCTTGGCCCTGCCAGCACCTGAGCCAGCGCGACCTGCTGCAATTCCAGCGCAAGCTGCGAGTTGATCAGGTCAAGCTCGTGCTGGCTGGTATCCAGCCGCATGAGCAGGTCTCCGGCCTGCACACGCTGGCCCACCTCCACGTTAATGGCTTCCACCTCACCGGAGAGAAAGAACGTCAACTCGCTGCGTTCCTGTGCTTCGACGGAGCCGGTCGCGCTGACCGTCTCCCGCAGGTCGCCCCGCTCAACCTCGCCTATCCGGTAAGTCTGTCCCCCCGCTGTCTGCTGCTCCAGAGATGGCGTCTGCGACCCCGGCAGGCAGCCGGACAGGGCCACCACGAGTATCAGGAAACCGGGGATGCCGCCCGTTCGATGTTGTGCCTTCATGTTATTCTTCTCCGTTTCCGAAGAAGCTAAATTGCTCACCCTCAAGGCTGACGGCCACCACCTGCCCCTCTTCCAGGCCCGCCAGCACCTGGCTGACCGTGTCTCCGCGCAACCCCAGCACGACGGGAACCTCCTGCGGAGAGCCGTCCTCGCCCAGAATGCTGGCAAAGGCCTGCCCGGTCGTGCGGTCGAAACGAACGGCCCAGTTGGGGACAAGCAGCACATCTTCAAGGTGCTGGACGACAATATCCGCTGTGGCTGTCATGCCGGAGCGAATCGCCAGATCGGAAGGGACAAGGTCGATCCGGGTTCGGTAGGTCACCGCGCCCCCGCTGAGCGTGGCCGCAGGCGCAACGTTCGATACCTGCCCCCGGAGAACCTCCCCCGGAAGCGCGTCCACCGTGATGTAAACAGGCTGTCCCACCACGACTCGCCCGACATCCATTTCGTCCACGTCCACCTCAACGTGCAGCCGGGAATCGTCCACCAGCACAATCGCCGGGTTGTTGGCAGGCGGGGGCATACCGGGATGGACGTTCACTTGCGCGACGACGCCGGAGAAAGGCGCTCGCAGAGTGGCGGCCTCAAGATTCTGACGGGCGCGATCCAGCGCAAGCTGTGCCTGCTCGACCAGCAGCTCGGCCCGCGCCACCTCCAGATCGGAAGGTCCCTCAAGCAGGCGATTTAGTTCCGCCTCGGCCTGCCGGACGGAGGCCAGCGAGGCGGCCAGCGTGAGATCATCAGGGCCGGAGCGGGCCTGCTCAAGCTGGAGACGGGCAACCTCAACCTGAGTCAGCGCCTGATCAACGCGCTCTCGCAGGGAGAGTAACTCGCTCTCAGGCAGATACCACTGCACGGCCCGCAACTCCATATCGGCCTGAATGTAAGCGTTGAACGCCTGCTCATACTGTAACTGGGCAACTCGAACCGTCTCCGGGTCCGCGCCTTCAGCCTCGCGCTGATAAGAAGCCCGCGCGCTATCCACTGCCGCCTGAGCCGCCGCTATATCAGCCGGGCTGGGCGGCTGAAAGAGGCGATCATAGTTCAACTGCTGGGTTTGCAGAGAGAGCGCCGCCTGTTGAACGGCCAGTTCCAGACGTTCCGTGTCAAGGGTAGCCAGCCTCTCGCCTGCTTCCACCCGGTCGCCCACCTCAACAAAGACCTGATCAACCACCCCTGACTGTTCAAAGCCCAGGTTGACCCGTTCTTCGGCCAGCACCGTGCCCGTTGCGCTGACCACTTCATCGAGCGAGCCGCGCTCCACGACCCCCTGACGCAGGGTTGGGCCCGTTTCCCTCTGGCCTCCTGTGCAGGCTATCATCAGGAAAGCAAGCAGGCTGAGCAGGCCTGCCCTCAGGATGAGTCTCCGGTGCATCGTCTCCTGTTTCCATTCTCCCGGTGAGGGCATCATCATCCCTCACAGCGCCTGTTACAAGCCCCGTGGAGTTTATCACAACCAAAATAGCGTGTCGAGATAGTTTGCTCGCATTCGGGCGATATGGTATGATTTTCACAACCGGCAGGATGCACAGAGCAAAATAAACTCTGCAACCGACTTGTACTACAAGTCAGGAACATACGTGTTCCACACATCAGGGCCTCCCCGCTACCCGAAGGGAAACCTCGTCGCGACCGGGCAGCGGTTTTTGGCCCCTCGCACATCTCGCGGGCGACCCCCACGGCAGCAACGGCACTTGCGGCCTTCTCCACGCCCCGTCGAACATCTTAATACCTTCGCCTAGGAGGAGCATCCGAATGGCTCGATCCGACATTCCCGATATCGTAATCGGTCGGCTACCGATCTATTTGCGCGCTCTAACCCGTCTCCAGCAAGAAGGGCACGAGATCACTTCGTCCCAGGAGTTGGGGAAGCGACTCGGCATCAGCTCAGCCCAGATTCGCAAGGATTTGTCACACTTTGGCGAATTCGGGAAGCAGGGGACGGGTTACAACATCAGCACGCTGAGCAACGAGCTTAGGCGCATCCTGCATGTTGATCGAGAGTGGCGGGTCGCAGTTATCGGCATCGGCGACCTGGGGCACGCGCTGGCTCACTATGCGGGCTTTGCACATCGCGGCTTCCGGATCACCCACCTGTTTGACAACGATCCCGCAAAGATCGGGCAACGGGTTAACGAGCTTGAAATCCTGCCCTATGACCGGATGGTTGAAATCATCCGGCAGGAGGGACTCAAGATCGCGATGATCACCACCCCCGCCGACGCCGCTCAGGAGGTGGCCGATCTGCTGGTGGAGGCGGGCATCCGGGCGATTCTCAGTTACGCGCCTATTGTGCTTAACGTCCCGGAGAACGTCCGGATTCAGTACATTGACCCGGTCATCCACCTGCAACATATGACGTACTACCTGAGCAACTCGCGCAACAGGTAAGCGTCTTTCACAAAACAGGGTTCAGGAACAACCACCCCGCCTCTACAGGTCAGGGATGGAACGTCTCAGCACGTCAAGCCGTTCAAGCCCCCGGCTGGCCCCAAGCGCCGTTGATCCCACCGGATCATCCGCCAGGAAGGCGGGGACATTCGTTTCGCGCGTCAGGTACTGATCGATCCCCCGCAGAAGGGACGTCCCGCCCGTCAGCACCATCCCCCGATCAATGATATCAGGGGATAGCTCCGGAGGCGTCCTCTCCAGTACGCGCTTGACAACTCCGGCGATCAGAGACAACGGCTCGGCAACCGCCTCGACGATCTCCGCCGTGCTGAGAGTGATCATCTTGGGCAGGCCGTCCACCTGATCGCGGCCCTGAATATCCATACGCAACTCTTCGCCGATATCAACCGCTGCCCCGATGTTGATCTTGGCGAGTTCCGCCGTCATCTCCCCGATAATCAGGTTGTACTTTTTGCGCACGTAATTGATGATCGCCTCATCCAGCCGGACACCACCAACGCGCTCCGAGGCTGCCGCCACGATGCCGTTCATTGCGACGACAGCCGCCTCACTGGTTCCCCCGCCGATGTTGACAATCAGGTTGCCGGAAGGGGTATCAACCGGCAGGCCCGCCCCCAGAGCAGCCGCCAGCGGCTCCGGAATGAGATGCACTTCCCGTGCCCCTGCCTGGATGGCGGCCTCATGCACGGCCCGGCGCTCTACGCTTGTCACGCCGTAAGGAACCGTCATCATGATCACGGGCTTGAAGAGCCGAAACCCGCCGATCACCTTGTCCACAAAGTACCGGAGCATCGCCTCGGTGACCTCATAATCGGCGATCACGCCGTCGCGCATGGGGCGCATGACCTCGATTGTCTCCGGCGTGCGTCCGAACATCTCGCGGGCTTCCTGCCCCACGGCGACGATCTTCTCTTCCTCGATTGTGATGGCGACAACGCCCGGCTCGTGGAGGAGGATCTGCTCCCGTTCAGCAATGGTGACGTTCACCGTACCCAGGTCTATGCCGAGCTTCCTCGACAACATAGTGCCTCCGCTTGGTCCACTGATCAAAGAGAACGCCCAGGCGTCGGCCTGGGCGGACGGGCTGGTCAGCTATTGTAACGTATCCGCAGAGTTCATCCAAGAGTCCGAAACAGCTCACCCTGCAGAGAGCTTGAATAGACATCCGGACCCTGCGACTCTACTCCTCGTCCGGGCCAAACTCGAGAGGGGCCGGACCTGTTCCCCGGCGGGGGCGGCGATGGCGGGCCACTTTAAGGCGCAGGTTGGCGCGGCGGATAGCAGCCTGCAGAGCGGCGTAGGCTTCCGGGTCCTCCGGCGGCCCCTCGGCCATGATGCGTTCGGCCCGTTCGCGGGCCGCCTCGGCGCGGGCGATGTCAATCTCATCGGCCTGCTCCGCCGAATCCGCCAGCACGATCACGTGATCGTGCGACACCTGAAGAACCCCGCCCCCGATGGCGAACGCCTCCTCGATACCGCCCTTCCTGACGCGCAATTCGCCAAAGTCCAGCGCCGCGATCAGGGGCGCATGCTGCGGCAGGATGCTCATCTCGCCCTCAACGCCGGGCGCGATCACGATCTCCACCTCATCGTCAAAGAGCTTGCGCTCCTGCGTGATGATCTCACATCTCAGGGGCATCTTCAAACCACCTTTATGAGAACACAGGTTTCCTCCGGCGTACTCACCGGTGGCCTGCTAATCCATCTCTCCCTTTTCATGCCGTTGCAGAACGTCATCAATCGAGCCGGCCATGTAGAAAAGCTGCTCCGGTATGTGGTCAAGCTCCCCATCCAGAATCATGCGGAAGCCGCGCACCGTCTCATGAATGGGAACGTAACGCCCCTCACGACCGGTGAACTGGGTGGCAACGAACATCGGCTGGGAGAGGAAGCGCTGGATTTTACGGGCACGGGCCACGATGAGCTTATCCTCCTCGGAAAGCTCGTCAATGCCGAGGATCGCGATGATGTCCTGCAGATCGCGGTAACGCTGAAGGACGCGCTGTACCTCACGGGCCGTGTTGTAATGCTCCTCGCCGACGATATCCGGCTGAAGGATACGGCTGGAACTGGCGAGCGGGTCAACCGCCGGATAAAGGCCCTGCTCGGCGATAGACCGCTCCAGAGCGATGGTAGCGTCCAGATGGGTGAAGGTCGCCACAGGGGCCGGGTCGGAGTAGTCATCCGCCGGGACGTAGACGGCCTGCATCGAGGTGATGGAGCCTTTGCGCGTGCTCGTGATGCGCTCCTGAAGTTCGCCCATCTCCGTCGCCAGCGTGGGCTGGTATCCCACCGCCGAGGGCATACGGCCCAGCAGCGCCGATACCTCAGAACCGGCCAGCGAGAAGCGGTAGATGTTGTCAATAAAGAGCAGCACGTCGCGCCCCTGATCACGGAAGTACTCGGCGTTCGCCAGCCCCGCCAGCGCCACTCTCAGGCGCACACCCGGAGGCTCGTTCATCTGGCCGAAGACCATCACGGTCTTGTCAATCACGCCGCTCTCTATCATCTCATGATAGAGCTGGGTTCCCTCACGGGTACGTTCCCCTACCCCCGCGAAGACGGAAAAGCCGCCGTGCTCGGTGGCAATCGAGCGGATCAGTTCCATGATGATGACGGTCTTCCCGACGCCCGCACCGCCGAAGATGCCGGTTTTACCTCCCTTGGTGAAGGGGGCGATCAGGTCAATCACCTTCAGGCCGGTCTCGAAGACCTCTGTGGTCGTAGACTGCTCGTCAAAGCCGGGAGGGTCGCGGTGGATAGGATAGTAAATCCTGGCCTCAACCTCGCCCTTCCCATCAATGGGACGGCCCAGCACGTTGAACACCCGCCCCAGAGACGCCTCACCGACGGGAACACGGATCGGTCCCCCGGTCGCGATTGCCTCGACGCCGCGCGGCAGGCCATCGGTGGTATCCATCGCGACGGTGCGCACCCGGTGGTTTCCCAGATCGGTCTGCACCTCCAGGATCAAAGGCTCTCCCCCATCACGGGGAACCTCAATCGCATCAAAGATATCGGGCATGCCGTCAGGTGGAAACTCGCAGTCAACAACAGCCCCCAGAACCTGAACGACTTTTCCCTTGCTGCGCTCTTTCGTCATCCTAGCTCCTCTTACTGTGGATTTCCGTATTATGACTTTGCCTGAGCCAGCGCCTCCGCGCCACCCACGATGTCGAGAATCTCGCTCGTGATGGCAAGCTGACGCGCTTTGTTGTAGCTGAGCGTCAGGTCATCTACCAGCGCATTGGCGTTTTCGGTGGCGTTCCGCATGGCGACCATGCGGGCCGAATGTTCGCTCGCCAGCGCCTCGAGCAAGCTCTGGTACAGGATCAACTCAACGAAACGGGGCAGAATCTCATCGAGCACGGAACGGGGGTCGGGCTCAAAGCTGTAGACGGCCCTCGGCTCTCCCTGAGGCTGTTCCTCCTCCACCAGCGTGTGGCTGTGCAGGGGCAACAACCGCCGGATTTTCGGCTGCTGGCGCAGGGTGTTGATGAAGCGGGTATACGCGATGTGCACCTCGTCCACTGCGCCGGTCAGGAAATCATCCACAGCCGCCCGCGTGATGGGGGTGATGTCAAGGATCGAGGGGGCGGGCGGCAGGTTGGAAAACTCGGCGACAAGCGTCGCGCCTCGCCGCACCATCAGGTCCCGGCCTTTGCGCCCCACCGTGATGTAGCGCACAGGGACCTTCTGGGCCTGCTCGAACTCCACCGCCTCGCGGATAACGTTCGCGTTGTACGGCCCCGCCAGGCCCCGATCGCTCGTGATCAGAATCAGAGTGATGTTCTTCACGTCCGGGCGTTCGGTCAGGAGCGGATGCTCGAACGTCCCATCGCGCCGACGACCGAGGTCCTCCAGAATGCTCGAAGCCGCTTCAGCGTATGCCCGGCTCGCCAGCGCCTGACTCTGCGCCCTCTGCACCCGTGAAGCCGAGACGGCCTCCAGGGCTCCCGTCACCTTCGCGATGTTCTTGATGCTCCGGATTCGTCGCCGGATCTCACGTGCAGTAGCCATGACGACTCACTTTGCCCTGTGCTAGCTCCAGCCGGCGTTAAACTCTTCAATCGCGGCCTGAAGTTGCTGCTCGATCTCATCCGTCAGGACGTATTCCTTGCTGATGGCCTCCGCGACTTCCGGGTGCTGGGCGGCCATGTACTGCAGGAAACTCGTCTCCCACTCGCGGACGCGCTCAACGGGCACTTCGTCCAGAAAGCCGCGCGTTCCGGCGTAGATCACCATGATCTGATCGGTGAGCGGGACGGGCGAATACTGTGGCTGCTTGAGGATTTCGGTCAGCCGCATACCACGATCGATCTGCTCCTGAGTGGCCTTATCCAGGTCTGAGCCGAACTGAGCGAAGGCGGCCAGATTGCGGAACTGCGCCATCTCCAGACGCAAACGACCGGCGACCTGCTTCATCGCCTTGCGCTGCGCATCGCCACCCACACGGCTTACCGAGAGACCGGTATTGACGGCGGGGCGAATGCCTGCATAGAAGAGATCGCTTTCCAGATAGATCTGGCCGTCGGTGATGGAGATCACATTGGTGGGGATATAGGCGGATACGTCGCCCAGCAGAGTCTCGATGATCGGGAGGGCCGTCAGGCTGCCGCCGCCGCGATCGTCGGAAAGCTGGGCCGCTCGCTCCAGAAGGCGGGAGTGCAGATAGAAAACGTCACCGGGGTATGCCTCACGCCCCGGCGGACGGCGGAGCAGCAGCGAAACCTGACGGTACGCCCAGGCGTGCTTGGAGAGGTCATCGTAAACGACCAGCGCATCCTGTCCCTTCTCCATAAAGTACTCGCCCATCGCGCAGCCCGCGTAAGGGGCGAGGTACTGAAGCGCCGCCGGGTCAGCAGCCGAGGCCAGCACCACGATGGTGTAATCCATCGCGCCGAACGACTCAAGTGTGGCGACCACGCGGGCGATCTGAGCGCGTTTCTGGCCGATGGCGACGTAGATGCAGATCACATCTTCACCGCGCTGGTTGATGATGGTGTCAATCGCGATAGCCGTTTTGCCTGTCTGGCGGTCGCCGATGATCAACTCACGCTGTCCGCGTCCGATTGGGATCATCGCGTCAATGGCCTTGATCCCCGTCTGGAGCGGGCGGTACACATTACGCCGCTCGATCACGCCAGGGGCGATGCGCTCGGTCGGGAAATACTCATCCGATTCAATCGGCCCCTTACCGTCAATCGCGTTACCGAGCGGATCAACCACGCGCCCGATCAGCGCCTCGCCAACCGGCACGGAGGAGACGCGCCCCAGAGCTCTCACCAGGCTCCCTTCGCCGATGTCGGCGTACTCGCCCATGATGATCACGCCGACTTCGTCTTCCTCGAGGTTGAAGGCAACGCCCAGCGTGCCGTTGGCGAACTCTACGAGTTCCTGGCTTCGGACACCCGTCAGGCCGGTGACCCGCGCGATGCCGTCCCCGATCTCAAGCACCTCACCGACGCTCGCCACCGTGAGCGAGGGCTGAAACTTCTCGATCTGCGCCTTCAGTTGCTCTGCCAGGTCTTTGGAGATATTTGTTGCCATCTTTTCTCCCAGCGTTTGACTCGTCTCGGTCAGTTATCAGGTGATGGGGGCAATGTCTGGAGAGTGGTAAGTATACGTCTTCCCCACCATCAACGCTCTGTCATGCGGGTTTCAGACGACGCTCCTCCCTGTGGTCTGGAGGACGTCCGTAAAGCTCCCTCAAATTCTACCTAAACCTGTCCGGTTTGCCCACCTTTTCACAAGGGGCGGGGCCGTCACCCTTCTTCGGGCGAACGACCGGCCAGACGGGGCGGAATCTCACCCCCGCCAAGCGCAACCGAGCGCTGGTAAGCGGCCCAGATCGCGCGGGAGACGACCGTCCGCAGCCCTCCCTTCTCCATATGATAGAGCGCTTCCGCGCTGGTTCCGCCGGGGGAAGTCACCTCGTTGCGCAGGGTGGCCGGGTGGCGGGGCGACTGGCGGGCGTATTCAATCGTGCCCCGCATGGTCTGCAAAACCAGCTTCTTGGCGATCCGGCGCGGGAATCCCAGATGCACCCCCGCGTCAATCATGGCCTCCATAAAGAGGAGCACATAAGCCGGGCCTGTGCCGCTCAGAGCGGTTGCCATATCCAGATAGCTTTCATCGTCCACGAAGACCGTCTCACCCAGCGCCCCCAGCACCGACCGGGTCTGATCGAGCTGTTCGTCGGTCACCTCGTCGGTTGCCGTCCAGACGGTGATCCCCTCCCCGATCTGGGCCGGGGTGTTGGGCATGGCGCGTACCACCGCCGCGTGGGCCAGCCCGTCGGCGATCGTCTTAATGCGAACTCCGGCCACGATGGAGAGCACCAGCGCCCGCGAGCGGATCGCTCCCCGCAGCTCCGGCAGAACGTGCTCAATGACCTGCGGCTTGACGGAGAGCACTACCACATCACGATTCTGAACGGCCTTCCGGTTATCGGTCTCCCAGTTGACGCCGTACTGCTCCTCCAGTGCCCGGCCCCGTTCCGGGCGGGGACCGGATGCCATAAGCTGATCCGGCGAGACCAGTTCCTGCCGGAGCAGGCCCTTGATCATAGCCTCGGCCATCACGCCGCTACCGACGAAAGCGATTTGTTTTCCAGACAGCATAGAGATACCTCCCCCGGGTGGTATTTGGTGGCGGGGGGCAGGAAGGGGACACGTCATATTCCACACCGCCCCCCTGCCCCGCTTCACCAGCGTTGGGTGAAAATATAGCGTAACAACTCCAGCGCATAGCGCCGGTTCTCCATGTAGCGATCCAGCAGCCCGATGTCAAAGGTCGCGGGGCGAAACCCGAAGACCCGCTCGATAGTCCCCAGCTCGGAAGTCTGATTGGTCGAGAGCATCTCGATCCAGTACTCCGTGAAAGGCCAGCGTGCAAAGAGACCATCCAGAAACCACGCCCCGGCCTGATTCACCAGCAGCGGGAGCCCGATAATGGGCCTCCGGCTGCGGGCGGCGTGCATCACGCGCAGCACAACCCGCCGATAGCTCAAAAGCTCCGGCCCGCCGAGCGAGAGGGTAGCGTCAATCAGGCTCAGGTCCTCCAGCGACATCGCGAGGCAGGTAACGAGGTCTTCCACCCACAGGGGTTGCAGGATCATCTCCCCATCCCCCGGCACAAAGTAAACGGGAAAGGCGCGGGCGAGCATCGCGATGTGCTCACTGAAGCGGTCTCCTTTCCCGAAGAGCACACTTGAGCGGAAGATCGTATAGGCAAGCCCGCTGCGCCGGATGACATCCTCGATCTCCCCTTTGGCCCGGAGAACGGGGAAAGCCGAGGCCCGGTCGGCTCCAACCCGGCTGACGTAAATCAGCCGCCCGATGCGGGCCGCCAGCCCGGCCTCGACCACGGCGTGGATGCTGGCGATATCCACGTCCTCCAGTTGGGCATGGCGACCGCGTGTCTCAGTCCCGACCAGATGAAAGACGGTATGGACGCCGTCCATCGCCGCCAGCAGCGAGTCCACATCGGTGATCTTGCCCACCATGGCATGCACAGGCACGCCGCGTGGCAGGCGCGTTGTATCGCTTCCGGGTCGAAGCAGGACGCGAACCTGCAGGCCCGCATCACCTGCCAGACGACGCACCAGATGGCGCCCTACAAAACCTGTTGCACCGGTGACAAGGATCATCGTGTGGGAAACTCTGAGTGGGGCCCCCTGTGTGGCCTCGGTTGATGGGTACGGATGAGTACAAGAGAACAGGGATGATTATAACGCCCGGACAGCCTGTGACACAAAGAACACACAGCCTCCCCACCTCCCGCGCCGGATGTCCGTACCCGTCCGGCGGAGATTACCATCAGAATGAACGCATCTTTGTGCCGATAAGACGGTTTATATTTATAACCAGGGGCACGTAAACGCCAGTGAATCTCCGAGACCCGCCTGACCGTCCCCCGACCGACCGGAATCCAGTGCCCGCCATCAGAGCACAATCCTGCCCGGAGCTCTCACGCCTGTGATATCCGTTCCAACCTCGCAGGTTGCCGACGGTGATTTAGCCTGTCCGGGCAAAGACAGGGTACAATTAGCGGCGAACGGGTCCCGGCAATCGGGCAAAGGCAATAAGCCCCGGGTGAGGAACACAGGGAGAATATCCGCCCACGCACGAAGGCGACAAACGGGGCAGGAGGAAAGCGCGACGGAATCCGTCGCTACTTATGCATGGAGAGATGATGAACGAACGACGTGTTGTCATTACTGGGCTGGGCATTGTATGCCCGGTAGGCAATGATATTGAGACAACCTGGCAGGCACTCATGAAGGGGCAATCGGGCGTCGGGCCGATCACCCTGTTTGATGCCTCTGATCTTAAAACCCGCTTCGCTGCCGAAGTGAAGGACTTCGACGCCCGCGCCCTCTTCGGCTCGCGTGAAGCGCGACGGATGGATCGCTTTACTCACTTCGCGCTGGCGGCGGCCCTTCAGGCCCTTGAGGACAGCCAGCTTGACCTCGACACCACCGATCGGGATCGCGTCGGCGTTGTGATGGGGAGCGGGATCGGCGGCGTGGGCACGCTCCTTGTTGAGGCCGAGAAGCTTTTCCGGCAGGGCAGCCAGTGGATCAGCCCCCACCTGGTTCCCATGATGCTCCCCGATACCGCTCCGGCCAAAATCGCCATCCATCTGGGCCTGCGCGGCCCGAACATGAGCATTGCCACCGCCTGTGCCTCCGGCAACAACGCCATCGGCGAGGCCGCCGCGATGATACGACGCGGGGCCGCTGACATCATGTTTACCGGCGGGGCAGAAGCCGGGATCGTCAAGCTGGCAATGGCGGGCTTCAGCAACATGGGAGCCCTCTCCCAGCGAAACGAGGACCCACAGCGTGCCTCGCGGCCCTTCGACCGGGACCGGGATGGCTTCGTGGCGGGTGAAGGCGCGGGTGTCCTTGTGATCGAAAGCGAGGAACACGCACGCCAGCGCGGCGCGCGCATCTACGCCGAAGTGCTGGGCTACGGCGCATCAGCCGACGCCTACCACATCACCGCTCCTCTGGAGAACGGCGAGGGTGCGATCATCGCGATGCAGAAGGCGCTGGACGATGCAGGTATCTCACCGGAGGACGTGGATTACATCAACGCTCACGGCACAAGCACGAAGCTCAACGACCGCTCGGAGACGCACGCCATCAAGCAGGTGTTCGGAGAAGCCGCTTACGACGTGGCGATCAGTTCGACCAAGAGCATGACCGGCCACCTGCTCGGCGCAGCCGGGGCCATCGAAGCCATCTTCTGCGCCAAGGCCATCGAGACCGACTACGCGCCCCCCACCATTAACTACGAGACCCCCGACCCGGAGTGCGACCTGGACTATGTGCCTAACGAGGCCCGCAGGATGACCATCAACGTCGCCATGTCTAATTCATTCGGGTTTGGCGGGCACAACGCCTGCCTGATACTGGGGCAATACGGCAATGGGAACTCAGCGAACTGACAGGAGCCTGATCGGGCAGAAGGGGATTCCAAACGGGCGTTACGCCCACGTCGTCGGCTGGGGGATCGAAGTCCCCGAAAAGGTGCTGACCAACCGCGACCTGGAAGCGATCATAGAAACCTCCGATGACTGGATTCGGGAACGCACCGGCATTGTCGAGCGACGCATCGCGCAGGAGGGGGAGACCACCGTCACGCTGGGGCTGAAGGCAGCGCGCAAGGCGTTGAGCCGGGCGGATATGCTCCCCGGCGATATTGATCTCATCCTCGTGGCAACCTCATCGCCAACCCACCTGTTCCCCTCCACCGCCAGCCTGATTCAGGACAGGCTGGGGGCAGGGCAGGCAGGCGCGTTCGACCTGCTCGCAGCATGCACGGGGTTCATCTACGGGCTGGGCATCGCCGCCGGGCAGATTCGGGCTGGCATTATTGATACGGCCCTCGTAATCGGGACAGAGACGCTCAGCCGGATCGTTGACTGGGAGGATCGGAGAACCTGTATTCTGTTCGGGGATGGGGCCGGAGCTTTTGTGCTGCGGGCCAGTGAGATACCGGGCGGCGTGCAGGAAGTCGTCCTCCACTCCGACGGCTCAGGGGGCGACCTGCTGTATGCCCACTCTGGCGTGCGTCTGAACTGGGACGGAGCCGCCCCGCCTCAGGAACTCCGTATGAACGGGCGCGAGGTGTTTCGCTTTGCCTCCCGCGTCATGGTCAGTGCCACTCAGGAGGTGATCGCACAGGCCGGGTTGACGCTGGACGACATAGACGTGATCGTCCCCCATCAGGCCAACCTGCGCATCATCCAGTCGGCGGCGCGTGGGCTGAAGCTCCCGCTGGATCGCTTCATCATCAACATCGATCGGTACGGGAACACCTCGACGGCCTCGATCCCGATCGCCATTGAGGAAGCGGTCGCAAACGGCCAGATCAAGCCGAACGATAAGATCGTGCTGGTCGGGTTCGGCGCCGGGTTGACATGGGGCGCGGCCCTGCTGGAGTGGCAGGTCGAGCCGACCCCTGCCTCCCAGTTCCGGGATGTGCTGCGCGAGGGGCTGTACATCCTGGCGCACCTCCGTTCATTGTTGCGGCGGGTGCTGCGCTTCGTCGAAGCCTTGCTTTTCGGGCCTCGCTCTCTGGAGAAACGCAGGCCAAAAAGCCCGCCACCTCCCGAAGTGGAAGAGGAACCCCCGCCGGAGGAGTCCGGCGACTGACGGCTGACTTACCGCCAGCCGCCGACCCCGGCACAGGTCTGATCGGCGGCTGGCGTGATCTTCCCCCTGCCGGGGGTCAGGATTCCGGGGCCGGAGCGACGAGGAGGAACTCCAGCGAGGGGACGGAAAGCTCCCGCAACATATCCAGCGAGAAGCCCGACCGCCTCGACTGGAAGCCGTACAGCGCATCCAGCAGGCCGACCTCCGGGCGAAACTCAACGATGGCGGGTTCGCCGGAGATGCCGCCCAGCTCTGCGGCCTTTTCTACTGCGTCGTCAAAGTACCCGATCTCATCCACCAGCCCCAGGTCAAGGGCCCGCTGCCCGGTGTAGACCCGCCCATCCGCCAGAGCGCGAACATCCTCCACGCTCATCTGGCGTCCCTCGGCCACCACCTCGACGAATCCCTCATATATCTCATCGGTCAACGCCTGCCAGTAGGCGCGTTCCTCGTCGGTCATCTGGCGATGGATGCTTCCGAAGTCTTTGGCCTCGCCGGAGGCGATGACGACGATCTCGATTCCCACCTCGTCGAGCAACTCCTCGGCGATGACAAACTGGCTGATCACGCCGATGCTGCCAGTCAGAGTATGGGGCGTCGCGTAGATGTAATCTGCCGCGGCGGCGATGTAGTAACCGCCGGAGGCGGCCAGCGTCCCCATGCTCACGACGACGGGCTTATCCACCTGCCGCAGGGCATGATAGATTTCGTCTGAGGCGGTTACTCCCCCGCCGGGGCTGTCAATCCGCAGGACGATTGCGCGGACGTTAGGGTCGGCGTCGGCGCGTTCGATCAGGTCTATGATCGTCTCCGAGGCCGCCACGTTAGTGGAGAAAGTGGAAGCCTCGCCCGGCACAATAGGCCCTTCCACCCGTATCACACCGACCGCCGGGCGCAGGCTGGCGGAGAGCGGCTGGGAACTGCCGCTTGCCAGCCCGTACCCGAACGCCCCGCAGGCCGCCACCGGGGAGACAAACCCCAGCATCACAATTAGAAGTATCCACAGCCAGGCCCGGCTGCGACGGCGCGGTTCCGGGGGCACGGAAGCAGGCCGGGGAGAAAGCTGTTCATCAGACATTACTCACAACTCCTTTAGAGATTCTATCCGGTAAACGCCCGACGGCAGACGCTCTTCCGGGGGGCCGGAGGGGAAGCCGCCGGGAGCCTTCCTTGTTCTCACCAGAGTGTATCATGCCCTGTGGTATACTGGCATTCTGACCGAAAGCGCTATCCGGGGGGAGATCGTTGTTAGCTTTCTTCGTTCAGGGGTTCACGCTGGGATTCTCCGCTGCCGCCCAGCCCGGCCCTTTTCAGGCTTACCTGCTCTCACAGACTCTGAAAAACGGCTGGAGGCGGACGCTCCCCGCCGCTCTGGCCCCTCTGATCAGCGACGGACCGATCATCGTGCTGGTGCTGCTGATCCTGACGCAGGTTCCCGGCTGGGCACTGCGGATCATTCAGGTAGCGGGGGGGTTCTTCCTGCTCTATCTGGCGTGGGGGGCTTACCGCTCGGCGGGAGAATCCGGAGCGGACCTCGCGCCCTCTCCCGAAGCCGCCCACCGGAGTCTGTTAGAGGCAGCCCTGACCAACGCTCTGGGTCCCGGCCCTTATATCTTCTGGAGTCTGGTTGGAGGGCACATCCTGCTGGAGGGCTGGCAGCTATCCCCCCTGATCGGGACGGGCTTCCTGCTTGGTTTTTACGGGGCGCTCATCGGCGGCTCGGCGTTATTCGTGATCCTTTCCAGCACAGCCCGGCAATTCGGCCCACGTGTGACAACTATCCTGAGGATGTTCTCAGCGTTCGCCCTTCTCCTGCTCGGCCTCTACCAGTTGTGGGCAGGCCTCACCGGTTGAAGGTCGGGACCCTGCTCACC
>DRKO01000010.1 GCA_011051745.1 Chloroflexota bacterium
AGCGGCAGCGGCCCCGGCGACGGGTTGCGCTTCCGCCTCTGCCACCTCTTCTACTGTGACGCCGAGCTCCGCCAGATCGTAGCTCTCTCCCGCCTTGCCGACGACCGCAATCGGCGCTCCGATCGGGACCCAGTCCCCCTCGTTGACCAGCAGCTCCAGCACCGTGCCCGACGTGAACGCTTCCACCTCGACGGTCGCCTTATCCGACTCGATCTCGGCGATGATCTCGCCCTTCTCCACTGTGTCGCCCGGCTTCTTCAGCCACTTTACAAGCTGCCCTTCCTGCATATCAAAGCCCAGCTTGGGCATGTTTACCAGTTCAGCCATGACTTTCCTCTCTCATAAACCGTTTCCGTTGTCTGTCTGCGGTTTGCGGGGGCGGCAGATGTGTTATCTCTGCCAGCCGCCAGTCGCTAATCACTGGCCGCTAAATACCCCGAAGCCACCAGTAACTCGGCGTTCAGGATCGCCCCTCCGGCGGCTCCGCGCAGTGTGTTGTGCACCAGCGAAACCAGCTTCACATCCAGCACCGGGCAGGGTTGCACCCGCCCCACCGTGATCGCCATCCCCGCTTCCGCGTCGCGGTCGCGGCGCGGCTGGGGACGATCCGGCTCCTCGCGCACAATCATCGGGTGAGTCGGCGCGGACGGCAGCCCCCGCACGATCTCAGGCCCCCGGAACGCGGCCAGCGCTTCCCGCACCTCCCCCGGGCTGGCTTCCCGCTCCAGCCCGACCGACATCGCGGCTAGGTGTCCGTCCATGACCGGCACGCGGTGTGTCTGGGCGCTGACGACGAAATCCGCCATCCGGATCGCGTCCCCTTCCAGCCTGCCCAGCAGCTTGCGCGGCTCGCTCTCGACCTTCTCTTCCTCCCCCTTGATATAGGGGATCACGTTGTCCAGAATGTCGAACGAGGCCACGCCGGGGTAGCCCGCCCCGCTGATGGCCTGCATCGTCACCGCGTGTACCTGCGACAGCCCGAAGGCGTCGTCCAGCGCCTTGAGCGGGAAGACGATCCCCGTTGTGGAGCAGTTCGGGCTGGTGACGATCAGCCCCTCCCAGTTCCGGCGGGCACGCTGGGCTTCGATCAGCTTCACGTGATCGGCGTTGATCTCCGGGATCAGGAGCGGTACGTCCGGCTCCATGCGCAGCGCCGAGGCGTTCGAGCAGACAACGAAGCCCGCCCGCGCCATCTCCGGCTCGGCTTCGCGGGCCACGCCGGAGGGCAGCGCGGAGAAGACCAGCCGCACACCCTCGCCCTCCAGCGCGGCGACGTTCGTCGGCTGTACCGTCAGGTCGGCCACGCCCGCCGGAATCTCGCCCGGCACAACCCAGTTGACCGCCTCGCCATACTGCCTGCCCGCGCTCCGCCCGGAGCCGGTCACGACCGCCACCTCAAACCAGGGGTGATCGGTCAGCAGGCTGACGAATCGCTGTCCTACCGCACCGGTGGCGGCCAGAACGGCTACCCGGATTCTCTCGTCCAATGTCCCGTGTTCCTTCCGTGATGGTTGACGGGGCCTGATGCCCCCTGCTCTGTCAGGATCAGTTCTCCAGCGTCAGCGGATGAATGGCTCGCAGTGCCTCGTCGGCGTCCTCCGCCGCGACGACCAGCGAAATGCTGCACTCCGATGACCCCTGCGCGATGGCGATCACGTTCACCCCGTGATCGCCGGTCGCGGTGAAAATCCGCCCCGCGATGCCCGGTCGCTCGCGCATTCCGGCTCCCACCACCGTGATGATCGTGATGCCCTCCAGCGCCGTCACCCGGTCAATGTCGCGGCGCGCGATCTCCAGCGCGAACTCCTCGTTGAGCGCATCCACAACCGCGCGGGTGCTGTCCTCCGGCACGACGAAGCAGATGCTCTGCTCCGAGGACGCCTGCGAGATGATCAGCACGCTGGTTCCCGTCCGCGCGACCGCGCCGAACGTCCGGGCCGCGATGCCCGGCACGCCCATCATCCCCTTGCCCTCGACGGTGATCATGCTCAGCCCGCGAATGGCGGTAACGGCCTTGATGGGATGATCGGTCGCCTGATCGTTCGGCACGATCAGCGTGCCGGGATGATCGGGGTTGAAGGTGTTCTTCACCCGCAGCGGGATACCGGCCTCCAGCACCGGGCGGATCGTCTTGGGATGCAGCACTTTCGCTCCGAAGTAGGCCAGCTCGCTCACCTCGCGCTGGCTCAGCACCTCGATTGTGCGGGCCTCCGGCACGATGCGCGGATCGGCGCTCATCACGCCGTCCACGTCGGTCCATATCCAGACCTCATCGCTCCGCAGGCAGACGCCCAGCAGCGCGGCGCTGTAATCCGAGCCGCCCCGCCCCAGCGTGGTGCTGATCCCCTCCTTTGTCGCCCCGATGAAGCCCGTCACGACCGGCACGATGCCCCGCTCCAGCATCGGAACCAGCACGCGATCCACGCTGGCCTGCGTCTCCTCCAGCAGAGGGGCGGCGTTCTGAAAACGGTCATCGGTGACGATGACGCCGGTCGCGTCCACGGCCTGCGCCTCAAGCCCTCTCTGCCGCATCGCCGCCGCGACCAGCCGGACGCTCATCCGCTCGCCCAGCCCCATCGTGTAATCGAGGGCGCGTGGGGTGGCCTCGCCCAGCACCCGCACGCTGTCACAGAAGCGTGTGTACTCCTCGATCAGGTGGTTGATCTCCTCCATGAAGGGATCGCGCTCGTCCCCCAGCAGGCGACGGGCGGCCTCCTCGTGACGCTCGCGCAGGTCGCGGGCAGCTTCGTGGTGGCAGGTCGCGTCTCCGGCGGCGGCGCAGAGTACCCCGCTCTGCAGCAGATCGGTCACCCCGCTCATCGCCGAGACGACCACCGCCACCTGTTCGGCGGTTTCCGCGCGGGCCTGCCTGACGATCTCCGTCACCTGCGTGATCGCGTCCGCATCGCCTACCGAGGTCCCGCCGAACTTCATCGTAAGGGTTCGCATCGTTGTTCTGTCCGTGCTGTCAGGGGTGAAGTGATCAGTAGTCGCTGTCCAGTGGGCGCTGGCGGGCGAGGATCGCGCCGACGGCTGCGCCGAGCGCCGCGCCGATGCCCGCGCCGAGGGCAACGTTTTGCGTCGCCGCGCCCACACCGGCGCCCATTCCGGCCCCTATCGCGATCATCATGCCCATGCTGAGGGCGACGGGGCTTTGAGGGGCTTCCTTCTCCCCCTCCTGAGACTCCTCGGGCTTCTTCTCCGGCTCCATTTTTCCATCCTTTAGCTCTCTATAACCCCTGCCCGTGCAAAAGGTTACCGGGGTCGGTTGTGCCATTCCCCGGCTTTATCACCTATTATACGGGCAACCTGCCCGGCGGGGCAGGGGGCCATCAGAACTGACGGAGCAGCTGGCGTGGCCGGTCGCAGGCGGGGCGGACGGGGCCTCCCCTCTGGAAAGGATGGCCTCGACGATGGGCGGCGGTGGCGCTTGACCCTCCGGTCAGACCCCCAGAGTCTCTTTGACCGCCTTCACCACCTTCTCCGGGTTCGGAAGGGCGCTCTGCTCCAGTTCGCGGGCGTAGGGCAGGGGCACGTCCTCCTGCGAGACGCGCTTCACCGGCGCGTCCATCCAGTCAAACGCCTGCTCCTGAATCTGCATCGCGATCTCGGCCCCTACGCCGAAGTGCGGCCAGTTCTCCTCGACCACCACGCAGCGGTTGGTCTTCTTGAAGCTCTCGATCACCGGTTCGATGTCCAGCGGACGCAACGCCCGCAGATCGATCACTTCCGCGCTGATGCCCTCTTTCGCCAGCATTTCGGCGGCCTGGAGCGACACCTGCACCATCTTGGCGTAGCTGACGATCGTCACGTCGCTTCCCTCGCGCTTCACGTCTGCCTTGCCGAGCGGGATTGTATACTCCCCGACCGGCACTTCCCCGCGCGTCTGGTAGAGCGTGCTGTGCTCGATGAACATCACCGGGTTATCGTCGCGGATGGCCGACTTCAGCAATCCTTTTGCATCGGCGGGTGTGCTGGGCACGATCACATACAGGCCGGGGAAATGCGCGAAGATCGGCTCCGGCGAGTGGGAGTGCGTCGCTCCGAGCTGCCGCCCGCCGCCGGTTGTCGTCCGGATCACCATCGGCACGCTGAACTGTCCGCCGAACATATACCG
>DRKO01000011.1 GCA_011051745.1 Chloroflexota bacterium
CCGACGAGGCTACGGACATCCGTCCAGCCGAGCGCACCGAGGGCGGTCATGGCGATGGTGGCCCGCCAGCCGCTGCCGCAGTAGACGACGATGGAGGTGTCGAAGGAGGGGAGCTTGTCCAGGTTCTCGCCCAGTTCGCGGAGGGGGATGTTGATGGCGCCCTCGATGTAGCCGTTCTCCTCCAGTTCCTCCGGCTGACGCACGTCAAGCAGGAAGATATCCTCTTCGGCCAGCGCCTCATTGAGGGCCTCCGGGGAGATGGTGTTGTAGGCAACCATGTTGCCGAGGAAGGCTGTAAAGGCGGTGTCCAGATCGGCCTCGCCGACCTCTTCCACCTCGGCTACTTCCTCGGTGGCCTCTTCTGCTGCTTCCGGTTCCTCTGCTGCCGCCTCCGGCTGCTCCGCTGCCGCTTCTTCGGCGGGAGCTTCCTCAACAGCGGCCTCCGGCTCCTCGATGAGCTCCTCAACCGTCTGAGGCCCGCCACAGGCGCTCAGCGCCAGGCTGGCAAGCAGAAGCAACACGATGCTGACAAGCAAGCCTTTCTTCAAACGCATGATAGTTAGTTCCTCCTTGTTGTGTCCTCTATGTGTATGTGTTGGCTAAACCCTGTCCCTACTCTGCGCAGAGCCGATCACTAGTAACCAAGTGCTTCCACCAGCGTCAGCAGGTCCAGGGACGGGACCTGACGAACGATGACGCTTGCATTGGCTCGTTGTTCCTCTGGCCTGACTGCACTGGCGGTCAGGAAAATGGCCGGATTGCCGTGACAGTTCTCGCAGCGCTCGCTTTGCGGCGTGACGCGCTGGATGTTGTGAGGCGTGGCATACTCCCACGTGGGGCGGTTGTCGAAGTTGGGGAGCAGGTTTTCGCCGTAAAACTCGAACTGGTTGGGGTCAACCGGTATATGCCGCACCACGACGTACTGCCAGGGCCGTTCGGGTGTGCGTTCCAGGTTCAGGCCGATGCGGAACTCCATCCACGAGTTCTCCAGCTCGTAGTACGGCACGCCGTCCTCGGTCTGCTGAACGTGGCAGTTGCTGCAATTCTTGTAGGCGATGGAGTGGCAGACCTCACAGGCCAGGTCCTGCCCGTGAATGGTGTGCTGAAGGATGCCCGAATCGGCGGAGAGGGCGTCCAGATGGCATGTCTCACAGCGCGGCTGGCGGGTTCCCTCATAGCGATGCGTGGGGTCAACGCCGATGCCGTGCATTTCCTCACCTGTGTGGCAGTCCACACAGTTCATTCGTGCCTCGGTCAGATGGACGTCCGCCGGGTAGCCCTCATTCCGTCCGGTGTACTCATTGCGGACGCGGCTCCCGTGACAGCCGGTGCAGGTGCGGCTCATGGGCGGGGTGCGGACGAACTCGTGCCCCTCGAGCAGGCCGCCGCCCACGCTGCTCGGCTGGCTGACGTGGCACTGGCCGCAGGAAGCGTGGCACTCGCTGCAATGGTACGACTCCATCTCTTCGATGATCGGATGGTTCTCCGGGATGGAGCGCTCATAGAGTGCCGTATCATACCCGGCCAGTGTCACATGCAGACTGTGTACATAGGCCTCCTGAATATCGGTATGGCACTCACCACAGGCGTTGTCCGGCCCTTCCGAGGGGTCGGCCACCATCCCTTCGTGGGCCTGTGCCATATCCGGCAGGTCGGCCCCACCGTGACACTCCGTACAGCGGATAAAGCTGTGTACGCCGCTTCGGATGGCCTCTTCATTGATCAGAACTCGTTCCCATGCCTCCACCGGAGGCACATCGCCCCCTCAACCCTCCCCTGAGGAGAGCGACTCGACCTCTTCCTCGACCGCCAGCGCCTTGAGCGCCTCCTGATCGGTGTGGCAGGTGAGGCAGTTCTCGTCAGTCTCCGGGGTAGGGGTGACAGGGAATACCTGGGGTGTGGGGGTCTCCTCGGCGATGAGGAGGGGCGGTGAGGCCTGTCGCGTCACCTCTGCCTGGACGAGCAGGGAACTGATATCCAGGGCATCCTGCCGGTGAGCGCAGGCCGCCAGCCCAAGCCCGATAAGCGCTACCCCAAGTCCGACGGCAAGCCTGCTGTGATGTTTCAAAGGAATTCCTCCGGGTTTGTCGCTCGCACCGGTGCTGCCGCGCGACAATTTGTGAAATCTATCACGTGACTTTATGGT
The DNA here is from genome assembly GCA_011051745.1 of Chloroflexota bacterium. GTDB lineage: Bacteria > Chloroflexota > Anaerolineae > Aggregatilineales > UBA3940 > DRKO01. The sequence continues at coordinate 2,147 of DRKO01000011.1, forward strand.
ATTTTAATCCATTCTCCTTATATGGATCAAGGCCTGAGATTGGTTTTTCTTATAACACTTGCTTATCAAGTTCTATAAGCAATCTCTATTATCAGAGAGCCTCTCCCCTCTTTACTCTTATATATGATCTTGTTACAATGTTCACAAATAGAGCTTATAATTCGCTCCGCTTATAGATGCGTGGTCGACTCAAGCCGGGAAAAATATGCTGAACCTGAACGAACTGCAGGTCTTCATCGTAGCCGCCGAGACCGAGAACTTCTCGGAGGCGGGCCGACGGCTGAACCTCTCCCAGCCTGCAGTGAGCATGCAAATCCGCTCGCTGGAGACCCAGCTTAACGTCACGCTGTTTCACCGGGCCGGGCGGCATATCCGGCTGACGGAGGCCGGTCATGCCCTTGTCCCGATGGCGCGTGATCTCATCCAGCGGGCGATCCGGCTTGAGGAGACGATGGCCTCGCTGGAAGGAGAGGTGGTCGGCCTGCTGCGGGTGGGATGCAGTACCACGTCGGGGAAATACATCCTGCCCAAGCTCATCGCCGGGCTGCGGCGACAGCACCCTCAGGTTCAGGTGATCTGCCACGTCACCAGCCGGAGCCGGGCCCTGCGTATGTTGCTTGAGGGCGAGGTCCATGTGGCCCTTTCCAGCCTGCGAGAGCCTTACAAGGACATCGAGTATCGCCCCTTCCTGACCGACCGGATCATCCTGATAGCTCCTCCTGATCATCCCTGGGCGCGGCAGAAAACGCCCATCGAGCCAACCGATCTGCTAAAGGAAGACTTCATCCTGCGGGAAGAGGGATCGGGGACCCACGCGGCGCTGAAAGAGGGGCTGGCCTGCCACGATCTGAGCCTGGATCACCTGAACGTGGTGATGATTCTGGGCAACTCGGAGGCGATCTGCATGGCCGTGCAGGAGGGGATCGGGCTGGCTTTTGTCTCGGCCCTCTCCGCCGCCGAGGCGATCCAGAGCGGCTCTCTCGCAATGATCGAGGTGAAGGGGCTGGAGCTGAGCCAGACGTTATACATGGCCCATCACGCCGCCCGTCCGGCAACGCGAGCTCAGATCGCTTTCTGGGAATATGCCTTTGCGCCTGAGAACGAGGCCATACGGCGGCTTCCCAGCGAGGTAGGGGTCTGAGGGCTGGCCGTAGCGGGCGGGCTTTTAAGGATTCGATCAGCCGTTTGATGGAGATGAGAAAACCCTATGACAGCCTTACATCGTTTGTTCAAACCAATCAGGTTGCTTGTTGTGTCCATCCTGCTGGCCTCGCTGCTGGCGGGAGGGCTGGCCGGTCTGGCGCTGGCTCAGGAAGGCGAGGGTGAGCCGGAGCCAACCGATACCCCGCCCGAAGGGGACATGATGGGCGAGGCTCTGGCGGAGGAGTGTAGCGCCTGCCATCCCGATGTTGTGGCCGCATGGGAGGGCCAGCCGCATGATATGGCGTTCGCCGACCCGCTCTTTCAGGAGGGCTGGGCGGATCAGAATCACGACCCCGCCTGCCTGGAGTGCCACACGACGGGTTACAATCCCCTGACCGGCGAGTATGAGATGGAGGGTGTGACGTGCGTCGAGTGTCACGGTGAGACGCCGGAAGATCACCCCCCTGCGCCGGTAGACCTGAACCGCGCCAACGAAACCTGCGCCGACTGCCATCTGGTCTCTCAGGCCGAGTTCCGGGCCAGCCACCACTATCAGGCCGGGATGGAGTGCACCAGTTGTCACTATGCGCACAACAACGGCCTGCGGATGGGGACGGAACTGGCCCAGTGCCTGAACTGCCACGCCGATCAACTGGGCGGCTTTGTGGCCCACCGGGTCCACATTGAGGAAGCGGAACTGAGCTGCCGGGACTGTCATGGCTACGTCCAGCCGGGGCAGGAAGTGCCGCCGAACGGGCTGGCCCCGACCGGCCATGACTTTCAGGCCAGCCTGCGGGCCTGCCTCGACTGCCACGAGAGCATCCAGCTTACGGCGGCCAATGGGACGGAGGAAGGGGCTTCCGGCCCCGCGCTGGAACTGAGCTCCGAGTTTGACATCGGCGGGCAGAAAGCGGCGCTTCGCGCTCAACAGCTTGAGGCAATCGCCCAGACTCTCCTGCTCCAGAGCCGGAACCGGGCCGCGATCTCGATGGTTCAGGGCGGCGTCGGCGGCCTTCTGGTGGGCGGGCTGGCGGTCTGGTTTGTTAACCGACGGAAGAATGGCAAGAATGGCAAGAACGGCGGGAAGCAGGTAGCCGGAAAGCCAGAGAGCGAGGGCTCCCATGAGCGACAAGGATAAAGCAAGCCCTGTTATTAACAGGCGTAAATTCCTGGAGTTGCTCGGCGCGGCGGGCTTCTCAACGGCAGTGGCGGCTGCGCTGACGGTTCCCTTCGCGGGCAGGAAGGCGCGGGCCAGCGGGCGCGAGGGCGAGAGCGAACATCACTGGGTGATGGTGATTGACCTCTCCCTGTGCATCGGATGCCAGTACTGCGTGTACGCCTGCCAGGCGGTGAACGACGTGGCAACCGATATGCGCTGGAACGTGTACCTGCTCGATCAGACCGAGACGGGGAAACCCTTCCACATGACGCGGCCCTGCCTCCACTGCCAGAACCCGCCCTGTGCGGACGTGTGCCCGGTGCACGCGACCTACCAGCGCGGGGATGGGCTGGTGGTGATGGATTATGAGCGTTGCATCGGCTGCCGGTACTGCATGGTGGCCTGCCCTTACGATGTGCGGCGCTTTAACTGGGAGGCCCGCAGTGACGAAAATCCTTATGAGCCGGAGTGGGGGTCTGCGGAAGTTGAACGCCGTCCGCGCGGGGTGGTTGAGAAGTGCACGTTCTGCATTCACCGGATTGACCGGGGGCTGGAACAGGGCCTGACACCGGGCGTGGATCGGGCCGCCACACCGGCCTGCGTCAACATCTGCCCGGTCGGCGCGCGCAAATTCGGCGATCTGAACGACCCCGATTCCGAGGTCGCCCGCATCATCGCCACCAAGCCGACTTTCCGGCTGCGCGAAGAGCTGGGCACGGAGCCAAACGTATACTATGTTCCGGCTGAGGGAATGGTGATCGCATGAGTACGGTGCTTGCAATCTTCAAACATCCAGAGAGGCCGATGAGCACCGCCCTGAAAGCATGGATCGGCGGGCTGGTTGCGCTCGTCCTGGTAGGGCTTGTCTCCGGCATCGTCGTGTTTGCCAAGGGGCTGGTCGTCACCGGCCTGACCGACCGCGTTCCCTGGGGGCTGTGGATCGCGCTTGACCTCTCTTCTATCAGTCTGGGTGCAGGAGCCTTCATCCTCTCGGCCATCGTGTATCTGCTGAACCTCCGGCAGTTTGAGAGCGTGGCCCGCGTCGCCGTCCTGATCGGTTTTCTGGGATACTCCTCGGCGATGCTGGCGCTGGCGCTCGATATCGGGCGACCGGATCGCTTCTGGCATCCGCTGGTTTACTGGAACGTGCACTCGGTGCTGTGGGAAGTCACCATGTGCGTGGTGCTCTACTTCACCGTGCTGGCGCTTGAGCTGTCCACCGTTCTGCTGGAGAGCCCTTTCTTTGAGCGGTGGGCCGCCGCCCCCAGGGTCGCTCACACGCTGCATCAGTTCACCCCGGTTCTGGCCGTTGCGGGGTTGCTGCTCTCCCTGCTTCACCAGTCCTCGCTGGGAGCCACTTACGGCGTGGTGGCAGCAAGGCCGCTGTGGTACAAGCCCAGCCTGCCGGTGCTGTTCATCCTCTCAGCGGCGGCGGGCGGCGTCTCCATGACGACCTTCGCCACGCTGCTGGTGAGCATGTTACAGAGGCGCTGGGTCGTCGGGCGGGAGGTGATCAACCGGCTGGCGATACTGGCTGGCTCGGCTATGGCCGCTTATCTGTACCTCAAGCTGTGGGACTGGGCGGCCACGACTTACTACAGCAACATCCCGGCCCGCGAAGTGGGGCTGAGCCTTCTGTTGCAAACCACGCCTTACGGCGAAACGTTCTGGTGGATCGAGGTGTTGCTGGGCGGGATCGTCCCGATGATCATCTTCCTGTGGCCCCGAATGCGGGAGAACGACTACATGTTGCTCCTGGGTTGCGCGCTGGCGATCACAGGGGTGGTGATGCTGCGCTGGAACGTCACGATCTCCGGCCTGGTTGTGCCTCAGGACTGGTCGCCGGGGGTGGCGTTCCTGTTCCCGCGTCTCTCTTATCATCCGACGCTGCCGGAGATAGGCGCTTTTCTGGGGATCATCGCCTATGCCCTGCTGGCGTTCACGCTGGCCGTCCGTTATCTGCCGGTCTACCCGATGGTCAGGGAGACGGAGTGAGGAGCGTGATCCGGGGCTTTCTCATTCTCCCTCCGGGCGTCAGGGGGTGAAGGCGCTGGCAACACGGATGGTCAGTGTTCGGGAGAGCGATAAGCCACCCGATCGTGGTTCGCGTCTGTGTTGACAAGCCCGACCCCAGGCGATAAGCTATAGACAACATCGCGTACAGACGCAAAGCGTTGAGCGGGACGAGTAACTGCGCAACCGGCGCTCAGAGAGGAAGGGCCAGAGGCTGCAAGCCCTTCCCGTCAGGACGCAGCGAAAACCCCCCGCGAGCGCACCCCGGAACGTGCCCGGCCATCCGGCAGGGCGCAAGTATGGGGCGACGGTTGGCCCCGTTATCGGCCTGAGAGATCAGCCGGTGGAGTTCTCCTCTGGCTGAAGTTGGGTGGAACCGCGTCCTGACCCCACGCCCCAATGGCGTGGGGTCTTTTGTGATACAGGAGCAAGCCGGTTTACGCAGGCTTAACTTGAAGCGGCTGGAAACATCCAGCCGGGGAGGCAGACATGGCACAGGTAAAAGAGCCGGAAAAATATATTCCCTATGAAGAAACCGATCTCTATCGCATCCGGCATTCAGCCGCGCATGTGATGGCGCAGGCCGTGCTGGAGCTTTATCCAGAGGCCAAGCTGGCGATTGGGCCGCCCATCGAGAACGGTTTCTACTACGACTTCGATCTGGGGGTGGATGAGGAGGGAAAGCCCCGCACCTTCACGCCGGAAGACCTCGAGAAGATCGAGCAGCGCATGCGCGAGATCATCAAGGGCCATCACCCGTTTCAGTATCGCGTGGTGGACGCCGAAGAGGCGCGAAAGCTCTTCGCCGATCAGCCTTACAAGCTGGAGCTCATCGAGGGGCTGGAGAAGGGCAGCGTGGATGAGTACGGTGAGGAGACCGACGAGCCGGTTGTGATCTCGACGTACAAGCATGATACGTTTGAGGACCTCTGCCGGGGGCCGCACGTTGAGCACACGGGGCAGATTCCGGTGGACGCCTTCAAGCTGTTGA
>DRKO01000012.1 GCA_011051745.1 Chloroflexota bacterium
ATCGCGTTTTGCGTGTGGAGACATGGCTCACCTCTCTGGAGCGGACCATATGGCGCGGGGCGTGGCCGATGGTCATTATGAGCCAAACGCGGGGAGGGGGCAAATTGAGCAGAGAGAGGTAGAATGAAAAAGGGCAAGCCGGGCCTGCAGGTCGGGGGCGTGGCGCCGGAATCTCATCCCGGCGTCTCGGCATCTCGTGAAGGATTTTTGACGGAGTAAGCGAGTCAATATGTCACAGCATACTGTCCTGGCAGGCAAGCGGGTCGTTCTTGGCGTCACCGGCTCTATTGCGGCTTACAAAGCCGCCACTCTCGCCAGCCGCCTTACTCAGATGGGGGCGCTGGTGGACGTGATCATGACAGAAGCTGCCACACGTTTTGTCACGCCGCTAACGTTTCAGTCACTCACGGGGCGAGCGGTGTATGCCAGCCTGTGGGAGAACGCTCACGGTGGAGGGGGCGGACCGGATGACCTGGGAAGCCACATCGCCCATGTAGGGCTGGCGGAGCGAGCCGACCTGCTCCTTCTCGCTCCGGCCACGGCGAACACCATCGCCAAAATCGCGCTGGGGCTCGCGGATGATCTGCTCAGCGTGACCGCGCTGGCGGCTCGCTGCCCCATCATTATGGCTCCGGCGATGGACGCGGGTATGTATGAGAACCCGGTTACCCAGGCCCACGTCGAGACGCTGCGGGTGCGGGGCGTTCACTTCGCCGGGCCGGTCGTCGGACGGATGGCCTCCGGTCTGGAGGGGATGGGCCGCATGGTCGAGCCGGACGAGATCATCGGGCACTGCCGCTACGTGCTGGGGCGAAACGGCCCTCTGCACGGGCGACGGGTGGTCGTCACCGCCGGACCCACGCGCGAGCCACTCGACCCGGTGCGCTTCATTTCCAACCATTCAACCGGCAAGCAGGGGTTTGCCATCGCTCAGGCCGCCGTTGACGCGGGGGCGGATGTCACCCTGATCAGCGGGCCGGTCGCGCTGTCGGCCCCGGTCGGTGTGCACCGCGTGGACGTGACGGACGCGGACTCGATGCGGGCGGCGGTTCTGGCCCACGCCACGCGGGGCAATCAGGCCGACGCGCTGATCATGAGCGCGGCGGTGGCGGATTTCCGTCCCCTGCGAGAGTCGGATGAGAAGATCAAGAAGGCGGAGGAGACCAAACGCCGCCGCCCGGCCCCCTTCACGCTCGAACTGGTTCAGACCCCCGATATTCTCCTTGAGGTCACGCAGCAGGTGGCCCGCCCCCGGGTGACGATCGGCTTTGCGGCAGAATCGGAAGACCTGATCGAGAACGCCCGCGCCAAGCTGGAGCAGAAGAGGCTCGATCTGATCGTCGCCAACGACATCACCGCTGAAGATGCAGGCTTCGAGGCGGATACGAACCGTGTCCACTTCATCACGGCGGAAGGGGCCGAAGCGTTGCCGTTGATGAGCAAAGAGGAAGTAGGCGTGCGCCTTGTGGAGTGGCTGGTAGAGCGGCTGGCAGAGGAGCGATGAAGGGCCTCGCTGCCCGGAGATGCTGACAGAGAACAGGGGCGGTATCACCCGCCCCTGTGTTCGTCCCCTGCTTTTCGGCCTGTGCCCTGTCCGATCAGGGCTGCGCCGATGAGACGCGGTGGCAGGCCACCCAGTGACCGGGGCTGACCTCGTCAAACTCCGGCTCGATCTGGGAGCAGATGTCAATTGCGACCGGACAACGCGGGTGGAAGCGGCAACCCGAAGGCGGGTTGAGCGGGCTGGGAACGTCGCCCTTCAGGATGATGCGCTCACGGTGGACTGTCGGGTCGGGGATGGGGATCGCGCTCATCAGGGCCAGAGTGTAGGGGTGCAACGGATTCCTGAAGAGCTCTTCCCGACTTGCCAGCTCAACCATCTTCCCCAGATACATCACCGCGACCCGGTCGCTGATGTGCTCGACCACGCTCAGGTTGTGCGCAATAAAGAGGTACGTCAACCCGAACTCATCCTGCAGGCGGCGCAGCAGGTTGAGCACCTGGGACTGGATGGACACGTCCAGCGCGGAGACCGGCTCGTCGCACACAATAAATTTGGGTTGCAGGACGAGGGCACGGGCGATGCCGATACGCTGACGCTGGCCGCCGGAGAACTCGTGCGGGTAGCGGCGGGCGTGCTCCGGATAAAGGCCCACTTTCTGAAGCGCGTCCTGCACCATCTCCTGCCGCTCTTCCTTGGTCCCGATGTTGTGAATCACAAGCCCCTCTGCGATGCTCTCGCCGATGGGAACGCGCGGGTCGAGCGAGGAGAAAGGGTCCTGGAAGATGATCTGCATGTTGCGCCGCATCGGCTTGAGTTCGCTCTGCCTCATGCCGATGATGTCTTTGCCCTCAAAGCGAACCTCGCCACTGGTGGGCTCGATCAGGCGGAGGATCGAGCGCCCCAGCGTGGTCTTTCCACAGCCGCTCTCACCGACCAGCCCCAGCGTCTCGCCCTTCCTGACAAAGAAGCTGACACCGTCCACCGCACGCACATAGGCCTGAACTCGCTGCAGCAACCCCCCGCGCACCGGGAAGTATTTAACCAGGTTCTCGACCTCGATCAGTATATCGCCTCGGGCGGATTTTCCGTTTACGCCATTGTCTGACATCTGTTATAGCTCCTCGGAGATCACGGTTTTGCCATAACCCAGGTCAATCTCACCTTCGGGCCGGTAGTCAGGGTGGTAAAGCCAGCAGCGAACGGCGCGGTCACCGTTGATCGGGATCAGATCAGGCTCTTCACGGGTGCAAATCTCAAGATTGTTCGCCACCCGTGCCAGGCAGCGCGGCGCAAAGCGGCAGCCCGGTGGCAGGTTAAGGGCCTGGGCCGGTGAGCCGGGGATGACGGCCAGCTCCTCCTGAACCTTGCCCAGCACCGGAATAGAACCCAGCAGACCCACGGTGTAGGGGTGGAGTGGCTTTGAGAAGAGGTCTTCGACAGAGGCTTTCTCCTGAATGCGCCCGGCGTACATCACGTTGACGCGCTCCGCCATCTCGGCCACAACGCCCATATCGTGCGTGATGAGGATGATGGAAACGTCCATCTTCTCGCGCAGTTCACGCATCAGGTCAAGAATCTGGGCCTGAATGGTCACATCCAGAGCCGTTGTCGGCTCATCCGCGATCAGCAACTCCGGCAGGCAGGCAAGAGCCATCGCGATCATCACACGCTGGGCCATCCCACCTGACATCTCGTGCGGGTACTGTTCAGCACGCTTCTCAGGCTCAGGGATGCCAACCAGACGTAACAGCGAAATGGCCCTCTCTCGCCCTTCCTCTTTGCCGAGAGAGCGGTGGATATCGAGCACCTCGGCGATCTG
>DRKO01000013.1 GCA_011051745.1 Chloroflexota bacterium
GGGACGATGAATGTTTGAGCGACCCGGAGTGCGCTCTCTCCTGGCTGGCGGGCTATCTGGAGGGGGAGGGATCGTTCCTGAAAGGGCCGCCGAGCAGACCCAACCGCCCGCGCATTCAGGCTATGTCCACCGATCGGGATGTGATCGAGCGTGTAAGAGACCTGCTGGGGGCCAGCACCGTCACGACTTACGAGCGCCCCGGAGGAGCCTACAAACCGGCTTATCTGGTCAAGATACGGGGCAGGCGAGCGGTTGCCATGATGGAACGGCTCTATCCGCTGATGGGCAAGCGCAGACAGGAGCAGATCACGGGGGTTCTGGAGAGCTATAAACCCGATCTGCCCGCTCAGTTTCCTCGCGGGCGGAAGAACCCCAATGCGGTGCTGACCGAAGAGGACGTGCGGGTCATCCGAAGGCGGCTGGCGGAGGGCGAGACGATGGCATCGCTGGGGCGAGAGTATGGCGTCGATCTGACATCGATCCGCAACATCCGGGATCGCAAAACGTGGGCCTGGGTCGAATAAGCCGGAACGTGTTCTGGCCGGAAACTCCGCGCTGCGCCTGCCCGTGAAGGGCGGGCGTTTTGCATTCTGGCAGGGGCATCATAGAATCCGATCAGGGCCGGGATATCCCCGGCGGAGCGGGCAGGGCATTAGCAGGAGGTGGGAAATGATGGGCTTACACCTCGATGAGAAGACGCTCGAGAACATCCGCGCCGCGCGGACCTATAAGGGCATTCCCCCGGATGAGCATCTCGTCCCCTATGAGAACTTCGCCGATCTGCTGGAAAAGCACGTTGCCGAGAAGCCGGACAAAGTCTACCTGATCCACTATGACGCCGACGGCAACCGCGAAACGTTCACCTACGCCGAACTCAACGCCCGTGTAAACCGGATCGCGAACTTTCTGGTCAATGAGCTGGGGGTGCGGCGCGGGGACCGGGTGGCGACGATCGGGTACAACCACTCCGATCTGGTGGCGATCTACTTCGCCTGCTGGAAGGTCGGGGCGACGGTGGCTCCGCAGAACGTGGCGGAGGATGACGAGCGCATCGGGTATATTCTGCGCAACAGCGAGTCGGTGGTGGTCTTTGCGCGGCCGGAGTATCTGGAGCGGGCGGAGCGCATCGTGCACGGCGAGCAACCCATCGAGAACATCCGGGAGATCATCGAGGTGGGGGGCGAGCCGTGCGAGGAATATCGCAACCTGAGCGTCGAGATGCAAAAACAGCCCCCCGAATTCACCGCGCCGGAGCCGGTGACGCTGGAGGATGAGTCGCTGCTGGTCTACACCAGCGGCACGACCGGCCCGCCGAAAGGCGTGGTGCTGATCCAGTACAACATGCTGGCCGATGCGAAAGGCATTGCGGAGCATCATCGCATCACGCCGGATCAGCGGATGATGTGCGTGCTGCCCATTCATCATGTGAACGGGACCATCGTCACGCTGGTGACGCCGCTCTTCGTCGGGGCAAGCACGGTGCTGAATCGGGCCTACTCCTCTTCGCGCTTCTGGGAGCGGATCGCACGGGAGAATGTGCAGATCGTGAGCGTGGTTCCGACGCTGCTCCAGTACAGCCTGGAATACGCGGAAAAGGCCGGGGAGGAAGGGCGTAGCATCTGGGGAGAGGGCGTCAGACGCGAAGACCTGGCGAACTTCCGGCATCTGATCTGCGGGGCGGGGACGCTGGCCGTCGCGCTGGCGACCCGCTTTGAAGAAACGTTCGGCTTCCCGATCATGCACGGGTACGGGCTGAGCGAAACAACATGCTATTCATGCTTCCTGCCGCTCGATCTGGACTGGGAGACGCACCGCCACTGGATGAAGGACTACGGCTATCCCTCCATCGGCGTGCCGATCTGGCCGAACGAGATGGCGATCTTCGACGCCGAGGGAGAGGGGAGACGGCTTGGCCCCGGCGAGCGGGGCGAAATCTGCATCCGGGGGCACAACGTGATGAAGTATTATTTCCGCCGCCCGGACGCCAACGCCGAGACGTTCAAGTTCGGGTGGTTCCGCTCCGGCGATGAGGGGTTCTATGAGGTGGACGAGCAGGGACGGACGTTCTTCTTCATCACCGGGCGGATCAAGGAATTGATCAACCGGGGCGGGGTGAAGTTCTCGCCGTTCGACATCGAGGAAGTGATTCTCGAACTGCCGGAGGTGAACACGGCGCTCGCCATCGCCTTTGAGAACGACTACTACGGCGAGGAGGTCGGCGCGTATGTGGTGCTGAACGAGGGCGAGAGGCTGACGGCGGAGGAGATCATCGAGCACTGCCGCTCACGGATGACGTTTGAGAAAAGCCCCAAGGTGGTTGTCTTCGGGACGGAGGTTCCCGTCACTTCGACGGGGAAGTATCAGCGGCTGAAGCTGCGGGAGCTGTTCAGGGAGTGGCAACATACGCAGTTCAGGCCGTAGGAGCGGCTGGCGGAGGGTAGAGATGGGGCGCAGCGCGCTGTGCCCCATCCGGTCTATGCCGATTGTGAGCGCCAAGCCGGTCTGAAAAACTCCTCTCTTTCCCCCCAACTGGTTACAGATTCCAACGTGATTTTTATACTTGGTTTTTATAATTAGCACTCGATCAGCATGAGTGCTAATCATACACAATCAGTGTACGTCTGGAGGGATTCGGTATGACGAAGCTCAAACTACGTCCGCTGGCAGACCGCCTGGTCGTTGAGCCGATCGAACAGCAGGATCGCACCGAGACCGGTCTGTACCTTCCTGAAACGGCGAAGGAGAAACCCCAGCAGGGGCGCGTGCTGGCCGTCGGGCCGGGCACGTATCGCGAGGGGAGCAGCGAGCGTATCCCGCTGGATGTGAAGGAAGGTGACCGGGTCCTGTTCGGCAAATACGCCGGCACGGACGTGAAGCTGAACGGCACAGAACTGAAGATCCTCAAGGAGAGCGACGTACTGGCGATCATCGAGGAAGAGTAACCGACGCGAGAGCACAGCCTACCCAACACAAAACACATCACTGACGAAAATCAGGAGAGGTGACTATGGCAAAGCAACTGGTATTCAGCGAGGATGCCCGTACGCGGCTTAAACGGGGCATTGACAAGGTCGCTTTTGCGGTGGCAACCACGCTCGGCCCCAAGGGGCGTAACGTGGCGCTCGATAAGAAGTGGGGCGCACCGACCATCACGCATGACGGTGTGTCGGTCGCGAAGGAGATCGAACTGGAAGACCCCTTCGAGAACATGGGCGCACAGCTTCTGAAGGAAGCGGCCACCAAGACCAACGACATCGCGGGGGACGGCACGACAACCGCGACCGTGCTGGCCCACACGATGGTGACCGAGGGGCTGAAGAACGTGGCCGCCGGAGCCAACCCGATGCTGCTCAAGCGCGGCATCGAGGCCGCGGCGGAGAAGGCCTCTCAGGCGATCCTCGATCAGGCGATTGATATCGAGACCAAAGAGGAGATCGCGAACGTGGCCGCCATCTCGGCGCAGGATCGCGAGATCGGCGAGCTGATCGCCGAGGTGATGGACAAAGTCGGCAAAGACGGCGTGATCACGGTCGAGGAAGGCAAGGGGCTGGGCTTTGAGACCGAGTACGTCGAGGGGATGCAGTTCGACCGGGGCTACATCAGCCCGTACTTCATCACCAACCCTGAGACCCTCGAGGCGGTGATCGAGGAGCCGTATATTCTGATCCATGAGAAGAAGATTTCGGCTGCACAGGACCTCGTCCCGCTGCTCGAGAAGCTCCTGAATCGCGGCAAGCGCGAACTGGTGATCATCGCCGAGGATGTGGACGGCGAGGCGCTGGCAACGCTGGTGCTCAACAAGCTGCGGGGTATGCTGAACGTTCTGGCCGTCAAGGCCCCCGGCTTCGGCGACCGGCGCAAGGCCATGCTGCGCGACATCGCCGTTCTGACGGGCGGCACGGTGATCTCCGAGGAACTGGGCCGCAAGCTGGAGAACGTCACCATCGAAGACCTGGGGCGGGCCGATAAGGTCGTCGCGACGAAGAACGATACAACCATCGTCGGCGGACACGGCGACGAGGAGGCCATCAAGGGCCGCATGGAGGAGATCCGGGTCGAGATCGAGAAGAGCACCTCGGATTACGACCGCGAGAAGCTTCAGGAGCGGCTGGCGAAGCTGGCCGGCGGCGTGGCCGTGATCAAGGTCGGCGCGGGGACCGAGGTCGAGCTGAAAGAGAAGAAGCACCGCGTCGAGGATGCGCTGAGCGCGACCCGCGCGGCGGTGGAAGAGGGCATCGTGCCGGGCGGCGGTGTGGCGCTGATCAACGCCATCAGTTCGCTGGACGATGTCGAGATGGAGTATCCAGACGAGCAGACGGGCGTCAAGATCGTTCGGACGGCGCTTGAGGCCCCGATGCGCAA
>DRKO01000014.1 GCA_011051745.1 Chloroflexota bacterium
CGAGTTTGAGGCAGAGCGTCAGCGCCTCATGGCGGCAGAGGGGTATAAGGCCTGCATCGGCAATTTCGCCACCGGTACGCCCTCAATCAGCGATTCCGAGGACGACACCGAGAGGCCCGACCTGTGGCCGGAGTTCTATCCCGCGCTTGAGGTTGCCCATGAACTGGGGAACATCCTCGGATTGCATGAATACGGCGGCCTGTGGATGGACCTCTGGTATGGCCCGAACCAGTCTGCCGCGCTGCGCAGCGGGAACCGCGTCCCCTTCCCGGAGGAGCATTACGAGGGGTGGCTCTTTGCACGCTATCGCAAAGTGTGGCGGCGGCACATCGAGCCTAATGGCTGGACGAACATCCGTATCGCCCTGACGGAGTTCGGGCTGGATATGGCCGGTACGGTGGATACCGATGTACTCGCCGGGTACCCAACCGGCTCATGGCGCACCTGTGACCGGGCATGGCGGGAGCTGGATAATCGCCCGGACACCGAACAGTATTATGTTGAGCAACTTCAATGGTGTGACCGCCAGATGCAGAAAGATCGCTACCTGATCGGCTGTACCATTTTCACCTGGGGCACGATGGGCGAGCTATGGAGAGATTTCGACATCGAAGGGCCGGTCGCCGATATGCTGGTTGACTACATCGCCCACACGAGGGGTGAACCGGACGACGATGTCATCATTGCTGACACAGATACTTCGGAGATTTCCATCGAGACTCCGGCGCTCGCTCCCGGTGAGAAGATGACGATCACCTCCAACCGTGGAGGGAGCCTGAGTATACGCAAAGGGCCGGGTAGCCACTTTGAGAGCGTTGCCTCTATTCTCATTGGCGACCCCCTCACTGTGCTGGGTGATCACGAGGAGGCCAGCCGCAAAATCGGCAAGTCCGGCGAGTGGATTCCGGTCATGACCCGTGAAGGCCTCAGGGGCTGGGTGAGCGCTCTCTTTGTGCAACCGGCGACGGTTGTGCATCCCGGTGAAGGCGGCTCTGTCGTTGTCACCCCTTCCACTACCACCGGGGAACTCTGGCTCCGAACAACCGCCACCAGCGGCCTGCGGGTGCGCTCCGGCTCCGGAGTTCAGCATCCGATGATCGGCTCCATCATGCCGGGCGATCAGGTTAAGGCTCTGGGAAGTGCCGACGATGTGCGTGCCCGGCTGGGCAAAAGCGGCCAGTGGATTCAGGTCGAACTGCCGAACGGGGTTGTTGGCTGGGCCTCCGCGCTGTTTCTGGAGGAGGTTCCAGAGTACGTCGAGTCACCGGTCGGGCATGCGCTGATCGGGTTGCACGGCCCTGCCGATCCGGGTATGTGGCCCTGGGACGAGGCGGCCTACGAAGCCATTGAGCAGGCCCGTGTTGAGGCCGTCAAAATCCTTGCCGCCGGAGATGTCGGCTCCGGGCTGGTGGAGGAGCTTCACCGCCGGGGGGTGAGCTTCATTCTGGCGCGTTTGTTCGCCAAGTTTTCGGAGCCGCGCACACCTCAGGAGTTTGTGGACGAGGTGGCCCCGGCCACCGGACGGCTTTATGAGGCAGGCGTCCGCTATTTCGAGGTGCATAACGAGCCGAACCTTCACCACCCCGACAGCCCGGAGGGGATGGGTGTCGCCTGGCAGACGGGTAAGGAATTCGGCGAATTCTTCCTGAAAGCTGTTGACCTCCTGAGGGAGCGCTTCCCTGGAGGCCGGTTTGGCTGGCCGGGCGTCTCCCCCGGGCCGGAGCTTACCCCGACCCCTGCGAACCCGATCCGTCGTTATGATTCGGCCAGGTTCGAGCGCGAAGCCGCCTTCGCCATGCAGCAGGCCGATTTCATCTGTATGCACACCTACTGGGGGGCTGATGGTTCAACCGTGATGGATGCGGTTAAGAAGGTCGAAGCCTATTGTGATCGCTTCCCTGACAAGGCGATCTTTGTCTCCGAGTTCAGCAACTCCCACCGCCACATCGCCAAAGACGTTAAAGGGCTGGAATACGTTCAGTTTTACCGGGAATTGCGCAAGCTCCCGCCCAATCTGGGCGGTTCGTTCGCCTATGTTCTCTCCTCGTCCAGCGGCTTTGAAGCGGAAACATGGAAGGGCAGCCCCATCCCGAAGCGGGTGGGCGAGCGCTGATACCCTGATCTGCGAAGTAGAAACCACGAGCGCCCGGCACTGATCACACCGGGCGCTCCTGAGTCTCGTGTGGGCGGTACAAGACTCGAACTTGTGACCTCTTCCTTGTAAGGGAAGCGCTCTAACCAGCTGAGCTAACCGCCCCCTCCGGCGTCATTATAGCGACGAGGGAAGGATGCTGTCAACCGCGCTAGACGCGCGGCAGGACAACCCCTTCCTGCCCCTGATATTTGCCTTTGCGGTCGGCGTAAGTGACATCGCACACCTCATCGCCTTCAAAGAAGAGAATCTGTGCGATCCCTTCGTTGGCGTAGACCTTCGCGGGCAGGGGGGTCACGTTGCTGATCTCCAGCGTGATGATCCCCTCCCAGCCTGCTTCCAGCACCGTAGTGGGGATCAGGATACCGGCCCGAATGTAGGTTGATTTGCACAGTACCACGCCCGTCACGGTGGGGGGCATACGCATCATCTCGACCGAATGCGCCAGCACGAACGAGTTGGGCGGGATGACACACACATCTCCCTGAAAATCCACATAGGCCTGTGGATCGAAGTTCTTGGGGTCTACGATGCGCGAGTGCACGTTAGTGAAGATTTTAAACCGGTCGGAGACGCGGATATCGTAGCCGTAGGATGACAGGCCGTATGAGATCACGCCGTTTCTCATCTGCCTGTCCACAAACGGCTCGATCATGCCGTGTTCCAGCGCCATCTTCTTGATCCAGTTGTCTGCTTTGAGTCCCATCGTCTCCGGTTCTCCCCTGTCGTGTGGTTGCGTCGAGTCGCCGGGAGCGCCCTTCCGAGGGGTCGCTCTCTCACATCCTCTCCGGTGCGCTCATTCCCATCAGGTCGAGGGTGCGGGCCAGCACCACTCTGGCTGCTGCGTAGAGTTTCAGGCGTGCTCTGGCGAGCTCCTCCGGCACTTCGCTGTGCAGTGCCCGTATCTCCTCATAGGTGGGGTGGAAGACCCGCGCCAGTTCCTCATGTGCCCAGAAGGCGATCTTGTGGGGGGCCAGTTCGCGGACGCACAGGTCGATCACCTCCGGCAATTCGATCAGCTTCCGGATCAGCGCCAGTTCGCGCGGGTCGGTGAGCAGCGAGACATCCCCGCCTTCCATCGAGACGCCCCGTTCTTCGGCCACCCGTGCGATGCTCACACATCGGACGTGGGCGTTCTGGATGTAGTAGACGGGGTTCTCGTTGGACTGCTTGCGGGCCAGATCGAGGTCAAAGACCATGTGGCTTTCCGGGCTGCGGGCCAGCATGAAGTAGCGCACCGCGTCCGCGCCCACCTCGTCCACCAGCTCATCCAGCGTGACGAATTCGCCCTTGCGCGTGCTCATGCGCCGCGTCTCGCCTCCCTCTTTGAGGGTGACAAACTGGTGGATGAGCACCTTCACGCGGCTGTCATCGTAGCCCAGCGCACGTAATCCGGCCAGCACGTCAGGGTATTCTTCGATGTGGTCGGCCCCCAGAATGTTGACCGCCAGATCGAAGCCGCGCTCCAGCTTGTTGATGTGGTACGCGATGTCGGGCGTCCGGTAGGTCGGCTCGCCGGTGGATTTGATCAGAACTTTGTCCTGATCCATCCCCAGCGCGGTTGTTTTGAACCACACCGCGCCGTCCTTTTCGTACACCAGACCGCGCTCCCGCAGCCCCTCCACAACGCGATCAACTGCCCCGTTCTCGTACAGCCAGTTTTCGTTGAAGAAATTGTCAAACTCGATGTTGATCCGCCTGAGGGCAGCGCGGATCATCTCGAAGATTTTCGCCTCGGCGTACTCCTTGAAGGGCGTCAGGTCTTCCTCGTCGGCCAGCTCCGCGCCGTGCTCCGCGATCAACTGGTCGGCGATGTCGTACAGGTAATCGCCCTGATACCCGTCTTCGGGGAATTCAAAGGGCAGGCCCAGCCGCTCCCGGTAACGGGCACGCAGGCTCTCGGCCAGCAGTCGCATCTGCCGCCCTGCGTTGTTGAAGTAGTACTCCAGCTCAACGTCGTATCCCATCGCGCGGAGCAGGCGGGCCAGCGTGTCGCCCATCACGCCGCCGCGCACCCGTCCCACCGTGATCGGCCCCGTCGGGTTGGCGCTGACGCACTCCACCTGAGCACGCTTCCCCGCGAAGTCGTCCATCCGGGCGAACGAGGGACCCTCCTCCAGAATGCGCTCTACCTGCTGCTGCAACCACGAGTCGGCCAGCCGGAAGTTGATAAACCCGCCTGCACGTTCCAGCGAGCCGATGTACTCCGTCTGTGGGAAATACTCGATGAGTATCCCGGCGATCTGATCCGGCCTGGCGCGGGCCAGTTTGGCAAGCTGCATCGCGGCGGGCGTGGCGTAATCTCCGTGTTCGGGCCTGCGGGTTCCCGTCACTTTGAGCGGCGGAATCTCGAAGGTGGGCAGTGCACCGGCTTTCTGGGCGTTTTCCACCGCCTGCCGGAGCCGCTGTGTCAGGTCTTGGGGAATGCGAATCACAGACTCCTCCTCAGGGTCTACATATCGCGCGCAATTGTAGCATGAAGCGCATGGCTCTCCAATGTATACCTGCAGAGAAGCAGGGAAAAGGTCGGCCCCCATTCCATTGTGGAGTGGGGGCCGTGCCTGAAAGAGGAGGATTCACATGGTGGTGATAACGCTAGTCCCCTGCCACTTCCTCAGGGTAGGGGCGGCAGCAAAGAACAAGCTCTTTGGCTGCCCGCACCTCATCCAGTCGCCCGATGGGGGTCGTGTGCGGCGCGGTGTGCAACAACTCCGGGTTCTCACGGGCCTCGCGGGCGATCGCCAGCATGGCGTCGGCGAATTGATCGAGCGTTTCCTTGCTCTCCGTCTCGGTTGGCTCGATCATCAAAGCGCCGTGTACCCGCAGCGTCGTTCCCATCGGCTTGCCGAGTGGGAAGTAGTTTGTCGGCGGGTGGAAGCCGTAGTCCATCAGACGCTTGGAGACATCCAGCGCGTGCACACCCAGATCGAGCAGGTCGCCCTCGGCGACGAACTCGTGCATGCACGTCCGTTCTCCGTAGGGAATTTCCCACGCCTCGCTGATGCGCTTCATCAGGTAGTTGGCGTTCAGGACGGCCATCTCGCTGACGCGCCGTAGCCCC
>DRKO01000015.1 GCA_011051745.1 Chloroflexota bacterium
CGTTCCTTGCGCCATGCATGGAGCGCGTCGAAGCGCCGCAGAACGGCCTGCCCGGGGTGCTGGCCGTTACGGGCGGGCGGGGGCGGGGGCGGGGCGGTGAGCCCGCGCCGGATGGCCCGCAGAATGCCGACTCCGTATCGCTGAATCTGGCCTTCCGTCAGGCCGGGGATGCGCCGCATCTCCCGCAGGGAAGGAGGACGCCGCTCGGCCAGTTTAAGCAGTGTTTGATCGCCCATCACTTTGAAGACGGGCAGATCGCGCCGCCGCGCCTGCTGTTCGCGGTACAGATAAAGTTCCTGCAAAACGGCGATCCCGCTCTGGTCGAGGGCATGTGCTCCCTTGATGCGCCAGAATCCCAGCGGGTCGAACAACGCCCGGTTCCATCGGGCCTCGCTGACCTCGTCGAAAAGCTCCCGCGCCTCCTCAAGCTGCCCTTTTCCCTTGAGCAGGTCGTAAAGCTCATCTCGCAGGGGGAGAAGATAGTGGGTGTCCAGTTGGGCGTAGCGGATCAGGTGGGGCGGCAGGGGGCGCCTGCCCCAGTCGGCACGCTGATAACGCTTGTTCACTGTTACGCCGAAACGTTCCTCCAGAATGCTCCCCAGCCCCAGATGTTCCCACCCCAGCAGCCGGGCGGCGATCATTGTGTCGAACAGGTTCGTAAATGTGAACCCGAAATCGCGCCGCAGGCTCATCACGTCATACTCGGCGGCGTGGAATACCTTTTCGATCTGTGGGCTGGCGAAAAGCTCGCCCAGAAAGCCGAACCCGGATTGATCCCGGAGGAAGAGGGGATCGATCACGTAGTCCTGCCTGTCGGTGGATAGCTGGATCAGGCAGACCTGCTCCCGGTAGGCGAACAGGCTGTTTGACTCGGTATCTATGGCTATCCGGGAGATGTCGGCAAGATCGCGTTGCAGGCGGGTCAGCTCGTCAGGCGTGGCAACCAGAAGCGGCGGCGGCAGATCGGGAGGGTTTTTACGGCTGCGTTGTGTTGGATGAGAGCTCATAATCGGTGCCAGTGTCTGGAAATAAGATGTTCAGAGTATATTGCAGCCCGTCACGGCTGGCAAAGAGAGGCCCTCTCTTCGCCAGCCGGATGGAAAAGAAAACCGCCCCTCGGCGGGGGCGGCTTGTCCGTTCTGAGGCCTCGATCCTGCCTATTGCTCCGTGACCGTCACGTTTCCTATTCCGCTGCTCAGGTAAATATTCACGCCGCCGGAGGAAGCATAGCCCGGCGTTTCCCACACGCCCGGCTCAACCCTCTCAAAGCGAGAGGGAAGATCAATGCTCCCCAGCCCCTCATCTGCCACAATGCTGGCCTCTGCGTCGCGGGGCAGCACGATGTTGATATTGCCGATCCCTCCGTTGATCTCCACGTCATAATTGCCCTCATCCAGCAGGAGGGTGATGGGGCCGAGACCGGCGTCGACGGAGAGCGACTCGATCTGAAGGCCGCGCAGATCGAGCGTTACGGGACCGATGCCTGTGCTCACCCAGAGGCTGATCGGCACGGAGTCGGTCAGGCTGATGTGTATTTCGTCGAGGAAGAGCCCTTCGCTTTCCGCGTCAATCGTCAGGTAGCCTCTTCTGCCCCGCACGGTGTAGGTGACGGGTGACTCGGCCTCCCCGCTGATGGCATACGTTCCCCGCACGGCGTACCGGCTGCCGGAGAGGGAGTCAACGGTCGCCGGGCCTACGCCCAGATAGAGCCTTGCTTCCAGTTCCTCGATGCCGCCGAGTTCCTGCTCGAACTCGCGAGTGGCCGATGTCTCCGCCGGATAATAAAGTCGTGGGGTTGTTCGGGTGGTGGCCCCCCGCTCGGCGGCCAGCCAGATCAGCCCGCTGACGATCATAAGCCCCACCGCTGCGACGATCAGGCTTCCGAGTATGGAGTGCCGCCCCAGCAGGATGTCCAGCCCGACCAGAATCAGGATCACAGGCCAGAAGCGTAGCAGATAGCCCCAGTCTACCTCCAGAAGGCCCAGGTTTTGCAGCAGAAGCACCGTGCCGAGGCCGATCAATAGAATAGCCCCCGTCAGCCCGGAGCTTCCCCGACGGCGGGGGCGGGGCTCCGCAACGGCTTCTTTCGTCTCTTCTCGTATGATTTCACTCATGTTGCTGTTCCTCTTCTGTGCCCGCTCAGCGGTGCTTCAGCAGCAGGTAGCCACCGAGCGCGATCAGGAGCAGGGGCCACATCAGGCTCATGTCAATGCCGGGAACGAAGTTGCGCAGCAGGAACAGCCCGCCCAGCACAATCAGCAGAACGCCAAACAGGAAGGCCGATCCCTCCGAGCGTCCGATCCGCTCCCCTATCCGGCGGGCCTGATTGCCTATATCTTCCAGATTGGCCCGGATGACATCATCGCCGCTCTGCGGGCCTGCCGCCTCGTCCGGGACGAGGAGCCACATAATCAGGTAGATCAGCACGCCCAGCCCGTTGACCAGCGCCAGCGCGATGAAGACCAGCCGCACCAGCACCGGATCAAGGTTGAGGTAGCGGGCCAGTCCGCTGCATACTCCGCCAATCATTCGCTCTGAGGAGCGGGTGAGTTTCCTGTGTTCAGACATCTTCGTTTCCCCTGTTCTCTGCTTCCCCGTTCGCCTTTACTCAGACCTGAGGGGCGGAGTCCGGGGCTGGCTCCTCAGGCATGATGAGCGCCAGAATCAGATAGAGCAGCAATCCTGCGCCGTTGCTCAGGGTCACCAGCACGAACGCCAGCCGGATCAGGACCGGGTCCACATTCAGGTATTCGGCCAGTCCACCGCATACTCCCGCGATCATGCGCTCTGTGCGGCTGCGATAGAGTTTCTTCTTTTCCTCAGTCATCTTTTCACCTCACGAAGTCGGAAGTTGTGATCAGTCCCCCTGTTTACCGGCCGGCCCTGCCGGCGCTCCGGGCGTCGGGGGCCGCCGGTGAAAATTCGTGTTTCACCATACACTACGCAGCCGCGCGGCAGGAGTTGCAGGCCGGGGCGGGTGGTGGGGAGCTGGCAACACAGACGTGAGCGTCTCAGGGAAACGATAAGGCGCTGGGGGCAGGGACGAGAGATTGCCGCGCCCTGACCGGCGGGCTATAATCTGCCGCGTTGCAGAGAGGGGCGGGCCGGAGAAGAAATCACAGCACCGGCCCTCTATTCTCTCTCGGAGATGGGTTGACAGGTTTTGAAAATAATGAAACGAAAGCTTATCGCTCTGGCTGTGCTCAGCTTTTTCTTTGCCGCCTGTAGTTTTCTGGGGTCGGGCGAAGGAGGTTCCCCTTCCGGTTCGGGCAGTGCCGCGCCGGTGGCGACCGCTCCCCCCGATCTGAGCGAGCCGGACGGCGTGGCGCAGACCTTTCTTGATGCCTGGATGGCGGGCGATTATGAAGGTATGTACAGTCTGCTTTCGCCCAACAGTCAGGCCGAATATCCCCTCGATCACTTCGTCGAAATCTATACCAGCACCGCCGCCACGATGACGCAGAATCCGGAGAACGGCGTTGAAGCCTCGCTGCTCTCCGTTCTGACCACCGGCACGACGGCGCAGGTGGCTTTCCGTGTGGTGTATCACACCCAGGTGCTTGGCGACATCGAGCAGGAGTTGACCATGCAACTGGTCTTCTCCGATGATCGCTGGGGGATCGCCTGGACGCCCGCCCTGATCTTCCCCGAACTGGCGGGGGGAAACACGCTTCAGCTTGAGGTTGAGGCCCCCTCGCGGGCCAACATCTACGACCGGAACGGCCTCTGGCTGGTTTCCGACAACGCTTCGGCGGTGACGCTTCAGATTGTCCCCGGTGAGATCAGCACCGAGTTTGAGGATCAGATGCTCGACCTGCTCAGCCGGATGCTGCGAATGCCGCCGGATGAGATCAGGCGCAACTACGAGGGGCTGCCGGAGGACTGGTTTATCTCGCTGGGCGACGTAGACCTGGAGACCTTTAACGAGTATCGAAACGCCTATTTCAGTTATCCGGGCCTGTACGTGGTCGAGAAGACGGGGCGCCGCTACTTCAACCTGCTGGCTCCGCATGTGCTGGGATATACCGGTTTCATACCGGCGGAGGAGATCGACCGCTACCGCGCGATGGGCTATCAGGGGGATGAGATCGTCGGTCTGGACGGACTGGAGGCCTGGGGCGAGCGGTATCTTGCCGGGTCGCCTGGCGGGGTGCTGAGCGCCTACACACCCGGCGGACAGTATTTTGCAGAGGTTGCCCGCCGCGATCCGGAGCCTTCCCAGAGCCTCTACACCACTCTTGATCGCAACCTGCAAACCATCGTGCAGGACGCCATCGAGGACGCTTACCGGGCCGGTGCGGAGACATGGGTTCCGACGGCAGGCGGGGCGGCGGTGGTTGTTCTGGATGTGAATACCGGCGACGTGCTCGCCATGGCGAGTTATCCCTACTTCGACCCCAATGTCCTGCATCCCTATAATAACCATCCCCTGATGACGGAGACCTATCTGGATGATCTCTTCAACAATCCTCTCCGTCCCTTCCTGAACCGCGCCACACAGGGCCAGTATCCGCCTGGCTCGATCTTCAAGATCGTTACGGCGGCGACCGCTCTGGAGAGCGGTCTGTTCCGCGCCGATACGTTCTACACCTGCACCGGCGTGTGGGCGGAGCTTGGCGAGGATAACCTCCGTTACGACTGGCTCGAAGGCGGGCATGGGACGATCACGCTGGCGCAGGGATTGACTGCCTCCTGTAACCCCTGGTTCTATCACATCGGGCTGGTGACGGGGCAGGCGGATTTTAACCTCATTCCCTCGTTTGCCCGTGAGTTCGGCCTGGGGTCTGAACTGGGGATCGAGATCGAAGAGGAGCCCGGCCTGATCCCCGATCCGGACTGGCTGCGCCAGACCAGAGGCGAGGAGTGGGATGTCGCCGATAGCGTCAACATCGCGATCGGGCAGGGTGATGTGCTCGTGACGCCGCTCCAGATCGCGACGATGATCGCGTCTGTCGCCAACGGCGGAACCGTTTACCGGCCCCATCTGGTGAGCCGGGTCGGGTTGATCGGTGAGGAGCCGAGCGTCGTCTTTGAGCCGGAGGTGTTGAACGTGCTGCCCTTCAGCCCTGAGACGCTCAGGACTATTCGGGAGAGTATGCGGGCGGTGGCTTCCGATCCGGTGCTCGGTACGGCGGAATATCGCCTCGGCAGCCTCCAGATTCCAGTTGCCGGTAAGACCGGCACAGCTCAGGTTTCCGTACCGGGTGCTCCCCCGATTGCTTGGTTTGGCGGCTTTGTCCCCTATGATGAGCCGGAACTGGCGATCGTCGTCATGATCGAGAACGGCGGTCAGGGTTCCAGCGTGGCTGCCCCGATCTTCCGCCGCATCGTGGAGCGTTACTACGATCTACCTGTCCTGCCTTACCCGCGCGACTGGGGCGATCCGGAACTCTTCGACTTTGTAACGGAGGATACGGTGGGCGAGTAGCCCCTCTCCGTGCCTCTTCTGACCGAAAAGCCCCGACGGGGTGAAGCTTGTCGGGGCTTTTGTCTGCAATGGCCGATCCTTCGGGCCGCATCATGTCTTGCTGATCTTGATCTCCTGCC
>DRKO01000016.1 GCA_011051745.1 Chloroflexota bacterium
CCCGGAGTTCAGCTACACCATTGAGCGGGGCAAGCTGCGCGAGTTCCTGCTTGCCATCGAGGACAACAACCCCGCCTATCGGGTTGATGACCCGCCGCTCCCGCCCACCTTCCCGACGGTGTTCATGTTCTGGGGAGGAGGAGACATCGGAGGGGTGCTCCGCGACCTGGGGGTCGAGATGAAGAACGTTCTGCACGCAGAGCAGGAGTATGAGTATCTCGCTCCCCTCCACGTGGGGGACACTGTGACCGGACGGACGCAGATCGCGGACATCTACTCCAAGAAGGGACGTTCGGGCGAGATGCAGTTCGTCGAGCTTCTGACCGAGTACACAAACCAGCACGGCGAACCGGTGCTTAAGGACCGGGCGCTGATCATCGTGCGGGAGTAGGGGGGCGGACATGACGGTCTACTTCGAAGACGTGAACCCCGGAGACGAACTGCCGGAACTGGTTAAGGGGCCGCTGACGGCGATCCAGCTTGTGCGCTACTCCGGCGCGGCGGGCGACTTCAACCCCATTCACACCGTCCCCGAGGTGGCGCAGAGCGTCGGGCTGCCCGGCATCATCGCGCACGGGATGCTGATCATGGCCTTTGCCGGGCAACTGCTGACCGACTGGGCCGGGGCGGGCTCGGTTCGGAAACTTAAGGTGCGCTTCAGCGGGATGACCCTGCCGGGCGAGACGCTGGTTTGCCGGGGCACGGTCACCGAGAAAGCGGTTGAGGAGGCCGAGGCGCTCATCGGGGGGCGGCTGACGGTCAAAGGGAAGGATGATGACTCGCTCAAGCTCAAGGGAACTTTTATCGTCGCCCTTCCCAGAAAAGGAAGTTGACCGCGTTTCCGGCCTGTAAATAGCAGCCCCATCTGAGGGGGCGAGGCCTGACCCCGCCCCCTGAGTTGTTCTGCGATCAGGCCGGAGCGCCTCTCAGGCGGGAAGCTCCCGCGAGCTGTACCCCAGAATCCGGCGGGCGACGATCAACTGGTTGATCTCGTGCGTGCCCTCGTAAATATCCGCGATCTTCGAGTCGCGCATCAGCTTCTCGATCAGCCACTCCCGGCTGTAGCCCATCGGGCCGAGAATCTCCACGCATTTCTGGCAGATGTGCGTGCTGGACTGGCCCGCTTTGGCCTTGCACATGCTGGATTCAAGCGCGTTCGGCTCGCCGTAGTCCATCATCGAACCGGCCCGCAGCGTGAGCAGCCAGCTTGCCCGCAGTTCGGCTTCCATGTCAATGATATCGCGCTCGATGGCGGTCAGCTCATCCGGCGGGGCGTCGTAGCGGATCGTGATCCCGGCCTCGGCCAGCTTCTCCTTGGTCAGTTCCAGCGCCGCCCGCGCCACCCCGATCGCCGTTGCCGCGACGATAGGGCGTGAGGCGTCGAAGGTCTTCATCGCGCCCTTGAAGCCTTTGGTGCTTTTCGGGTCGCGCTTCCGAACTTCCGGGCTGCCGAGGATGTTGTCGTAAGGGATGCGGGCGTTGTCCAGCACGATGGAGACCGTGTCGCTGGCGCGGATGCCGTGCTTGATCTCGGCTTTGGTCACCTTGACGCCCGGCGTGCCCGCCTCAACGACGAAGGGCTTCATTCCGGCCCGTCCGGCGCTCTTGTCCACCGTCGCCCAGACGACGACGAATCCGTTTGACTCGTTCAGCGCGAGCCCGCCGTTGGTGCAGAAAATCTTCTCACCGTTCAGCACCCACTCGTTGGTTTCCTCGTCGAGCACGGCGGTGGTCGAGATCGCCGAGGTGTCGGAACCGGCCCCCGGTTCGGTCATAGCCATTGCGCCCCAGGCCGGTTCGGCCTTGGGGTCGGCGAAGCGGCTGAGGAAGCGTTCCTTCTGCTCCAGCGTCCCCACCGCCTCGACGGCGGTCGCGCCCAGCCCGCCGAACATCCCGATCAGATACTGGCCCACATCCCCCCAGCTTAATATCTCGACCATGTGCATCAGGCCGATGAAATAGGTGCTGGGTCCCTTCTTTTCCTTCTCCGGCTTCTCGCCGGTTTTTGCCTGTTCCGCCTTGCGACGGGCACGCTCCAGCGAGGCTTTCTGCATCCCCGCCATGATGGGCCAGAAGAACTTGATAAACTCGACCGGGCGCTCGTGCTCGTGCTCGTCGTAATAACGCGCCTTGGGCCGCATCATCTGCTTGGCGACCATCTCGGTCATCTGGAGCTGGGGTTTAAGCTTCTCAGGCAGGCTGAAGTCAATCATGACCGTTTCTCCTCATTCCAACCACTCGTCACCATCCCGCTAAACCAGTGCCAGCCCGTCGAAGGTGGCAAGCCCGCGTGCGTTACGCAGCCAGCGCTCGACGGGGTACTCGCGGATGTAGCCGTAGCCGCCCAGTATCTGAACCCCTGAGTCGGTGGCGAACATCGCGGCCTTGTTCACATAGTGTCTGGCGAGCGTGGCCGCTTGAGTCACATCCTCCCCCTGATCCACCTTCCACGCCGCCTCCCAGACCATCAGCCGCGCCGCATCCACCTCGATGGCGACATCGGCCAGCCGGAAGGCGATTGCCTGCTTGGTCGCGATTGGCACGCCGAACTGAACCCGCTGCTTGGCGTAATCCCGCGCGTACTCGAAGGAAGCTCGCGCCACGCCGACTCCCATCGCTGCGATGGCGATCCGGCTGCGGTTCAGGATCGCCGCGTAGTCGGTCCCCTCTTCCCCGCCGACGCGATTCTCAGCGCTGACGGTCACCTCCGAGAGCCTGACATCGTAAGTGGGCAGCGCACGGATGCCCATCAGCAGATTGCGCTCGCCGATTTCGAGGCCTTCCGCGCCCTTCTCGACGATGTAGCCGTCCACTTTGCCCGTTTCGCTGTCGCTGGCGTAGACGATCAGGCGTTCCGCCTCGGCAGCCAGAGGGACGTATGTCTTCTCGCCCGTCAGGGTGATGGTCCCGTTGTGGCGGGTGGCCGTTGTGGCGGGTCGCCAGGGGTCAAAGAGAGGGTTCGGTTCGATGAGTGCGGCGGTCATGGGAGGGCGGTCAATGTCGCAGAAGAGGGGCAGGTATTGCTTCTTCTGCTCTTCCGTGCCGCTGATCAGGATCGGCAGGGCGAACAGCGCGGGCGTCCAGACCTTTAGCGTAATCGCCATATCGCCCCACGCCATCTCCTCGAGCGCCAGCACGCCGGTGATGGCTCCGGGGCCTTCGGCGTAGCCGCCGTATTCCTCCGGGATCAGGCCGGGCAGGACGCCCAGCTCCCACCCTTTGGCGATGACCGCGTCGGGTGCTTCGCTGTTCTCGTCTGCCTCATGGGCGATCTTCCGCACGTCATTCTCGGCGTAGCGGTGGATCGCCTCGATCAACATCTGCTGTTCTTCCGTCGGTGTAAACGAGTACATAATCCCTTCTCCCTCAAACTCAACCGGCTGTGGTACGAGCGTTGAGGTTCGCTAACGAGCGGTGCACGTGTCTGCGCCGCGCTGGCGCGTGTCCTTTATTCTTTCTTTTTCAACAGTCCGTTCATGAACAGATCGGCGAAGATGTCCGCGATCTCCCCCGCGCTGAGCCGCCCGTCCGGGCGATACCAGCGCGTCATCCAGTTGACCATGCCCAGCAGGCCGTGAACGGTGATCGCAACGTCCGTGTCGCGGAAGCGGCCTTCCTCGATCCCCTGCTGCACGATGGAGCGAAACAGGTTCTCCACATGGTCGCGTCTGGCAAGGTATTGATCCAGATAATTCTCGCCCAGGCCGCGATCCTCTCGCATGAAGACCGCCGCGCCCTCCGGGTTATCGGCGATGAGGCGGGCATGGGCCTGAATGGCCGCCCTGAGCTTGGTCACGCAGTCCTGATCGGAGGCGACGATCGCTTCCAGGTCCTGCAGAAGCCGCTCCATCCCCTCCTCCAGGATGGCGAGCAGGATCGCTTCTTTGCTCTCGAAGTGATAGTAGAGGCTTGGTTTCTTGATGTGAACCGCGCGGGCGATGTCCCGCATGGAAGTAGCGTGATAACCGTTCTGGTTGAAAAGATGGATGGCCGCCTGGATGATTGTATCGCGGTTGACCTTCGCCATGTCTCCCCTTCTACCCTACCGCCCGGTCGGTAGATTAAGTATACTTGCCAGCCTGAAAGCGTGTCAAGTGCTCGTGGCAGGGCGTGTTTCAACTTTGGGGCGGGATGCGCGTCGCGTCCGCCGGGATGTCTGTTGTCGGATGGCGGATCGCTTCGCCTCCGGCGACTTGATCACCCTCCGTCCCCCGCCTCACCACCCGTAGTGGGCGAGGCACGCCTCGCCCGCTCCGCTCTCAGCGAACTGCTCGCCACACGCCATACGCCCTGTGGAGTTTGACCGAAAGGCAAATCTCCCGAATCACGAGGTGACTACCTCGTGATCATCAAGTCGCCAGAGGCGACTTGATCGCCATCCGCCCCCATTTGAGTCTTCTAACTTCCGCTTGATCGGATGATCAATTGACACCCGCCCATCCCGTGCTATACTGTCGTATAGAACGTTAGTTCTAATATGGAGTTTTGCGTCAGCGAAACTCCGAATCATCCGGCTCTGCCGGATGATCAACATCTTCGCAGGGGCGGGCCTCGCCAGCCCGCCGGGACGGATCGCCCGTCAGCATGGGTCACTGACCGGGCCCCGTCCCCGTGGAGTTTGGCCGCAGGCCAGACCTCCGTTGCCTGCACGCCCGCACGGATGCGCCACCCCTGGGCACGGTGAGCGGTATCCTGTGGGCAGGAAAGGAGGTTACACGCACAC
>DRKO01000017.1 GCA_011051745.1 Chloroflexota bacterium
GCATGTGAGGCGATGCCATAGGTGCGCACCGTGAAGTTGCCCGTTCCCTTGCGCCAGGTCTTCAGCGCGCCATCGGGGAGGGCAGGCTCCATGATCAGGGCCAGCGCCGCCTCAGCGGCCCGCTCCTCGATCAGGGCGCGCGAGTGCGTGCTGCCCGTCTCCTCGTCGGTTGTCATCAGGATTGTGACCGGGCGTTCGGGGAAACGCCCCATCTCCTGCAGGCCCCGTAGCACGGTCAGCACGGCAACGATGCTGCCCTTCATGTCATAAGCGCCGGGGCCGTAAAGCCGTCCGTCCTCAAACCGGAGGGGATTCTCCTCCAGCGCCCCGATGGGATGGACGGTGTCCATGTGGCACAGGAACAGGAGCGGCTTCCCTTCCCTGTCGGCATGCCAGCGTGCCTCCACAATGTCCCCGACCGCCTCGCGCGGGTGCGTGATGACCTCCGCGCCCAGAGCCCGGAGTTCCTGTGCCACGCGCGCGCCCATGCGGTCCACGGCGGCCTTGTCGCAGGTGGGTGATTCGATTTTGACCAGTTCGCTCAGGAGCGCGATCATCTCGTCCAGCCGAGCGGTGAAATAGGAGCGCAGGTCAGAGGTCATTGGTGATCAACTCCCGAAGGGACACATGTCCACCGCCGTGTACGAGCGGTTGGTGTATCCGAAACTGTTAAGCACCTCGAATGAGGCTGGATTGGCGCGGGCGTAGCCGACCACAACCTGACAGGCCCGCCCCACGTCCCGGTTGACGGCGAAATCACTCCAGAAGAAATCGGCCATGCGGGCGAACTCGACGCCGGGGGCCTGATTCAGGAGCGGACCGCCGGGCGGCGGCTGGCCTTCCGGCGAGGGGGCGGCAAAGGCGTTGACCAGCTCATCGTGGGCGGTCTGGGCGGCGGAGATGTCGTCCTGCAACACGTAGGCCAGCATCAGGCGGTAACGGGCGAAGGCCCGCAGATAATCGGCCTCGTTCGGGTACTGCCAGCTCAGCAGACGGCCATCGTCAATCGCCTGCCGGTAACGCTCCACCGCCGTTGCGTAATCGCCCGTCAGCAGCGCGTCGTCGCCGTCGTGGATGACGTGGATACGGTATTCCGCCGGAGAGGCGATCTCCTCGCTGAGCGTGTACAGCGTCCCGTCCCAGGCGTAAATCCGGGTGTAGGTGCGCTGTGGCCCGGCTGCCGGTGAGGTGTCGGTCCCCGTCGTGATCACGATCTCGCCCAGCCCGTCCCCCTCCACGTCCGAGATCAGCACCTCCGGGGCCGGTTCGACGATCTCCTCGCTCAGCAGGGTGTCGAAGTTGCCCAGCGTCAGGCTCCACTCGACGGCCTGCACCTCGCCCTGGCAGACGGTCGGCCCGCAGGTGTAGAGCACGTACACCAGATCGTTCAGATAATCGCCGTTGATGTCGTCGGCGGAGACGATCAGCGGGGCGCTGCGGTCGGGGTCGTAACCGGCCTGATAGAGCAGGCGATACGCCCCGTCCTCGCAGCCGAACAGGTACAGGTCGCCCGGCTGGGGGGCGGTCTCGCTGTATTCCGGGTCGAGCAGGACGATCAGCACCTCCGGCACGCCGTCCCCCGTGAAATCGCGGTCGGCCCGCACCAGCCCCCCGGCCTCGCTCACCGTCCCCCAGCTTCGCAGCGTGGCTTCCAGCACGGTCGGCGGCCCGCCCTCCGAGAGGTAGCGGGCGATCACCTCGGCGTAGCGGTTGAAGGTGGTCGGCTGGGTGGGGAGGGACGGGTTGCCCGGCGAGGGGCACACGGCGGGGGTGGTGAAGACGCCGGGGATGGTCGGCGTGGGAACCAGCGCGGTGGCGGTTTGCGCGGCGGCCAGTTGCGCGGCGGCGGTGGCCGTCGCGACCGGCCCGATGGGGGTGGTGGCCTGATCGGGAGGGCCTTCCAGCGTGAGGGTGGGGGTCAGCAGCGAGACGGAGATACGTCCGCCGGGTGTGGCGGTCGAGAAGCTGGCGGCAAGGGTGGGGTCCCCGCCCGCCGGTTCCCCCGCGCAGGCCAGCGCGACCCCGGCCAGCGTCAGGATCGCAAGCAGCGGATAGCGCAGTTGGTGGAGTGGTTTCATGGCGGGGTCAGTATAGCGAATTCAGGGCGGATTGCACAGTGGCCCCGGCGGGAGGCTCAGAGCTTCGCCGCTCCGGGAGATATTCCCCTCACGGCTGCCCGCATCCCCGCCCTTCGTCCCCCCGCTCACTGCCCGTTGACAACCTCCCGTCTATCCGCTAGTATTACGCCCGGAGGGCTGGGTCCTGCGCGGCGGATGCCGCCGAACCTGGTCAGGTCCGAGAGGAAGCAGCCATAAGGCGTGTCATCCGGGTGCCGCAGGGTTACCTGGCCCTCTTTCTTAATTTCTCCACCCCGGCTACCGTTGTCGCGCACGTCCGAACGGTCTCATTGAGGGAGCCATCTCAGTGTCCGATCGCCGCCTGCCTATGCCGGGCGAGAAACCCGTCACAGTCTACCGACCCCGCCAGCCGAAGGCCCGCAACCCCTGGTTCCGGGTACATCCTTCCCGCCTCTGGCGATGGCTTCCCTTTGCGCTCCTTGTGCTGGGGCTGGTCGCCGGTCTGGAGCTCTGGCGGGCGACCGGCACGCCGGTAACGGTTGTGCTCAACGGGCAGCCGGTCAGGCTCAGAACGCACCGCCGCACGGTCGCCGGAGCGGTGCGGGCCGCCGGCGTGCGGGCCGCCGAGGCCGTGTATGTGGAGCCGCCCCCCGAAACGCCTCTGGAGCCGGATATGGTCATCACGCTGGCCGCCCTGCACCCCGTCATCGTTCATCTGGACGGCCAGACTTACCTCAGCGTGGCCCGCAGCGCCGACCCCCGCGAGATCGTGGCCGCTCTGGGGATCGCGGATACCCCCCGCGATGTGGTACGCATTGAGCGCTCGGCCCGCCCGACCGGCGCGGAGATCGCGGCCAGCCCCGCGCTGGCGGAGGTTCCGGCCCTCCCGCGTGAGATTTCTGTCGTGCGCCCTCAGGTCGTGATCGTAAACGAGGTTCACACCGCCACCGGTGAGGAGACGCGCGTCAGCCTTGAGACGACCGCCCGGACGCTCGGCGAGGCGCTCGCCGGAGCGGGATACGTGCTCTACGAGGCGGATCGTGTCTCGCTCCCTCTCGGCACTCCGGTGACGAACGGGATCGAGGTCACCATCGAGCGGGCCACGCCCGTCACCGTGCAGGCCGATGGCCGCACCTTCGAGACCCGCACTCACCGGCTGATTGTCTCCGCCCTCCTTGAGGAACTCGGTCTGGCGCTGAACGGCGATGATTACGTGCTGCCCGCCCCCGATACGCCCCTTGTGCCGGGGGAACGTGTCCGGCTGGTGCGTGTGCGCGAGGAGATGCTGACCGAGGAGGAGCCGATCCCCTATCAGACGCTGTACGTCCCCGACCCCGATCTGGAGCTTGATCAGCAGCGCGTCGTGCAGGCCGGACAGCCCGGCCTGCTGGCCCGTCGTGTGCGGGTGCGTTATGAAGACGGCGTCGCGGTCAGCCGGGTGGTGGCCGGGGAGTGGGAGGAACGCCCGCCCCGCCCGGAAGTTGTCCACTACGGCACGCGGATCGTGATCCGCACCCTCCAGACGCCTTACGGGGAGCTTGCCTACTGGCGCAGGCTGACCGTTCTGGCGACCTCCTACAGTCCCCGGACGGCGGGCGACAAGCAGCCCGGCGATCCGTTCTACGGCCTCTCGGCGACGGGCGCGGAGGTGGTGCGGGGCATCGTCGCCGTTGACCCGCGCGTGATCAGCCTGGGGACGCGGCTCTATGTGCCCGGCTACGGCGTGGGCACGGCCCTTGATGTCGGCGGCGCGGTCAAGGGGCTGCGGGTTGATCTCGGCTATGACGATGCAAACCTTGTGCTGTGGAACAACTGGGTGGATATCTACCTGCTGCTGCCCGTCCCGCCTCCCGATCAGATCGCGTGGGTGCTACCTGAATGACAGTGCCGCGATCCCGTTTCTGCCGGTGAGGAGATTCCTGTTTCCCCTTTGCCACCTGAGCTGGAGGATTTCCGATGCCAGACAACGCCTTCGATGTCCTGATCCTGATCGCACGCCCGGCGGCGGGCAAGAGCGAGATCATCCACTTTCTGAAACAGACCCCGCCCGATGAGCGGGTGCGCCGTTTTCACATCGGGCCGTTTGTGGAGATTGACGACTTCCCGATGCTGTGGGCTTGGTTTGAGGAGGATGACATCCTGGAGCGGCTCGGATACCCGCGCCTGCACTCCACGCCCGATTATTACTTCAGGGACCCGATCCTGTGGCATGTCCTGATCGAGCGCATCAGCCTGGAGTACGAGAAGCTCCTCCGCAGGCAGCCGGATTTCCACGACGAACACACGGCGCTCATCGAGTTCTCACGCGGGATGGGGGAAGCGGGGGGCTACCGCGAGGCCTTCGGGCATCTGTCCGATGAACTCCTCCGGCGGGCCGGTGTGATGTACGTTGACGTGTCCTACGAGGAATCGTTGCGCAAGAACCGGGCGCGTTACGATCCCGATCAGCCCGATAGCATCCTGCACCACGCCCTGACGGACGAGAAGATGGAGCGTCTCTACCGGGAGGATGACTTCGCGCAGTTCAGCGCCGCCGATCCGCACTGGCTGGCGGTGAAAGGTCGTCGCGTGCCCTATGTGATCTTCGAGAACCACGACGATGTGACAACTGCCGTGCGGAGCGGGGGCGATCTCGCCCCGCTGGCCCGGCGGCTGGAAGAGCGGCTGGGGGCGCTGTGGGAGCTTTACCGGACCCGCTGAGGACGGAAAAGGGCGCTCCGCGTCTGCGTGGAGCGCCCTTCCTCGATCCGATGTCTACCAGACCCGCCAGCGTGCCAGATAGGCCCGCGCCTCGTCCAGCGACCGGACGACGGCGGCGCTGTTCATTGCCTTCTCGAAGACGGTGGCGATGGATTTCTCGAAGCCGTCCAGGCCGACGATCACGTACAGCCCCACGTTGTAGGGCATCTGGTTCAGGCCGCCGACGAGGTTGCGGATCACGTCCGAATCGGGGACGGTGGAGCTATTCCGCAGGTCGGCGATCACGTCTACAGTGTGGATCACCTGATTGACCATCTCGGTCGCTCTGGCGATCATGGCGTGGTAGTCGTTCCACGTCCAGGGATCGGAAAACTCAATGAGCAACGTTTTCCGATCTCCGTTGTCCCACCTGGCTATAACGCCCATGAACCCCGCTCCTGATAATTATGACTGCGGCTGAGGAGAAGATGACACAGCACGGGAGACCGAAAGGGACGCGAAGAGCTACCCGCGAACCGGCTCCCACAGCTTTCTGTATGATTCTGTAAATTTAAGTCTAAGGAAGAGAGTCAGGGGTGGGAATGGGGAATGTTCCCCATCTGGGGGGTCGGTCAGTCTACCATTTCATCGGGGAAGATGGGCAGCGGCTCGCCGAGGATCGTGGCAGGGCGGCGGCGCAGCACGTCAAGGACGGCGACGACCGTGGCCGGAATCTCCCGCGCACGGCTCCAGTTCAGCGAGCGGGAGGAATATCCCCACGGTCGCTGATAATCGGCAGGGACGCCCACCGCGTCAATGCCCAGCGCGTTGCAGGTCATCAGGGCGCGATCCAGATGGAAGTTCTGGGTGACGAGGATCGCCTCCCGGACGTTGAAGATATAGCGGGCGCGGTAGCAGCTATCATAGGTGCGCCGTCCAGCGTAATCCAGCACGATCGCTTCTTCGGGGACGCCCAGCGCCATCGCGTAGAGACGCATCGCGCCCGGCTCGTTGTAGTCGGCGGTGCTGTTGTCACCCGTCATGAGCAACACGTCCACCTTGCCCGCATGGTAGAGGTCCGCGCCGGTGGCGACCCGATCCGCGAGCATCGCGCTGAGACGGTTGTCAGGGTACACGCGCGCCCCGAAGATGATCGCCACCCGCCGCTCCGGGACCGTCTGGACGGTGTAGGTGCGGCTCCGAAAGCGCAACGCGGTATACAGCCGCACCGCCAGTGGCGTCATCGCGATCAGCGCCAGCAGCGCGAACCCGATCTGGACTATCATCCACCCAACCCGCTTCGCACGCTGAAAACTCATAGACGACCCGTTATACTTGTACCGATACGCTCGTGCTGTTTCAAACGATAAGGCACGGCACAAGTGTAGCAGGCCGGAAAGGCCTCTGCCATGACGGTTGCCTGACGCGAGGCTGCCGCTCTGCCTGTGCCTGTGTGTCCGAAGAAGCGCTACGCAAAGGGGACGCGAATCCATGAATGACAGGCCACCCAGATACTACACTACGACCGGCGATGACGGCTCAACCGGCCTGCTGGGAAACGAGCGGGTGAAGAAATATCATCCACAGCCGGAGGCCTACGGCGCGGTGGACGAGGCCCAGACTGCGCTGGGGATGGCCCGCGCTGTGATGGGAGATGAGAAGGCGGCGGGGGTTGTTCTGCAGGCCCAGCGTGATCTGTATCATCTGATGGCCGAGCTGGCGGCCACCAGAGAGGCCGCGCCGCAGTTCCGGCGGATTGACGCGGAGCGCGTCCGCTGGCTGGAGGCACAGACCGACGCCTACGGGGCGCGGATCGTGCTGCCGCGCGGGTTTGTCGTCAGCGGGGACAGTGTGGCGGGGGCGGCGCTCGATTTTGCCCGCACGGTGATCCGGCGGGCCGAGCGTCGGGTCGTCAAACTTTACGATGAGGGGTACATCGAGAACAGCGAGTTGATCCGTTACCTCAACCGGCTGTCGTCGCTGGCGTTCGTGCTGGCCCGCTATGAGGATGCCCTGAGCGGGCGGAGCGGCGTCACGCTGGCCGAAGGCGGCGAGGTGTGAGGCCGAAGGAGAAGAGCAGACCGTGACCGGAACAATCATCAACATCATCACCGTGCTTCTTGGCTCGGCGCTGGGCGTCACGCTGGGGGGCCGCCTGACCGACAACATGCGCGAAACCGTCCTGCGGGGGCTGGGGCTGGTCACACTGGTGATCGGGATACAGATGGCCTTCCAGACGGCCAATATCCTGATCGTGCTGGGCAGCGTGCTGATCGGCGGGCTGCTGGGTGAGTGGGGCCGTCTGGAGGATCGGCTGGAGCGGCTGGGCGGCTGGCTGGAGGCCCGCTTCAACCGTCAGAACGCCGGAGAGGAAAGCTCCTCGCGCTTCATTCAGGGGTTTGTGACGGCCAGCCTGCTCTTCTGCGTCGGGCCGATGACGATCCTGGGTTCGATTCAGGACGGGCTGACGGGCGACTACCGCCTGCTGACGATCAAGGCCATGCTGGACGGCTTCGCGGCGCTGGCCTTCTCCTCCAGCCTGGGGATCGGGGTGGCGTTCTCCTCGCTCGTGATTCTGGTCTATCAGGGCGGGCTGAGCCTGCTGGCCGGGCAGGCTCAGAGCGTGCTCAGCAGCGCGATGATCACCGAGATGACGGCCACCGGCGGGGTGCTGATCATGGGGCTGGCGTTCAGCACGCTGCTGGAGATCAAGCCGATCCGGGTGGGCAACTACCTGCCCGCGCTGGTGATCGCCCCGCTGATCGTGTGGGCGCTCACCGCGCTGGGCCTGCCGGTTGCGCCGCAGTTTTAGGGGGCCTTTCCGGGTGTATCTGCTGATCAGACGGGGGCGGTGGCCGACCGCCTGAACTTCCGGCGGGTGTGCAAACGGCCCGGTTGTCCGCCCGCGTCACCCTCCTGTGAAGCCGACTCCCGTCGGGCATGGCAACCCCCCGGTTCTGGAAGCTCCCGTCTTTTTGATTTGCTTCCCTTCTTGTGGACTTCTCCTATAATATTCATCACCATATATCACGTTTACTCTCTTCTCAGGCGATGGGCGAAAGGAGGCAGCGATGGGTGATCATCTCGACAGACGACGTGAGGAGGAGATTCTCGAAGCGGAGCAGCAGGTCTATCCCCCGCCCGAACACATCACAGCCAGCGCGAACGTCAGTCCGGAGGACTACGAGCGCTTTCGTCAGCAGGGCACAGAAGACCCGGTCTCCTTCTGGGAGGACCGTGCCCACGAGATGGTGGACTGGTTCGAACCCTGGGAGAAAGTCCTCGACGACAGCAACCCGCCGTTCTACAGATGGTTTGTGGGGGCCAGAACCAATATCGCCTACAACGC
Source organism: Chloroflexota bacterium (assembly GCA_011051745.1). GTDB lineage: Bacteria > Chloroflexota > Anaerolineae > Aggregatilineales > UBA3940 > DRKO01. Next base: position 8,107 of record DRKO01000017.1, read on the forward strand.
CGTGGATCGCCATCTGGAGACATGGCGCAGGAACAAGCTGGCCCTGATCTGGGAGGGCGAGCCGGGGGACACACGCACCTTCTCTTACTATCGCCTCTGCCGGGAGGTCAACCGCTTTGCCAACATCCTGAAGGGGATGGGGGTGCAGCGCGGCGACCGGGTGACGATCTACATGGGCCGCATCCCGGAGCTGGTCTTCGCGATGCTGGCCTGCGCCAAGATCGGCGCGGTGCACTCGGTGGTGTACGGCGGCTTCAGCGTGGAGGCGCTGGCGGAGCGCATCGAGGACGCGCAGAGCCGGGTGCTGATCACCGCCGATGGTGCGTGGCTGCGCGGGAAGATCGTCCGTCTGAAGGACATCGCCGACGAGGCCGTTAAACGCTCGCCGGTTGTCGAGACGATGATCGTCGTCAAACGCACCGGCCAGGAAGTCTACATGGAGACGGGCCGTGACTTCTGGCTCCACGAGTTGCAGCAGCTCCCCATTGCGAGCGGCTACTGTGAAACCGAGGTGATGGACGCGGAAGACCCGCTCTTTATCCTCTATACCTCCGGCACAACCGGCAAGCCCAAAGGGGTGCTCCACACACACGGCGGCTATCAGGTCGGCATTGCGACCACCCTCAAGTGGGCCTTCGACATCAAGGAAGAGGATCGCTGGTGGTGTGCCGCCGATCCGGGCTGGATCACCGGGCACTCGTACATCGTCTACGGCCCGCTGATCCTGGGGGCGACCAGCTTCATGTATGAGGGTGCGCCGAACTACCCCTACCCCGATCGCTGGTGGCGGCTGATCGAGCATTACGGCATCACGATCCTCTACACCGCGCCGACCGCTATCCGGGGCCTGATGCGCTTCGGCGACGCCTGGCCGAACCGCCGCGATCTCTCCAGCCTGCGGTTGCTGGGTACGGTCGGCGAGCCGATCAATCCCGAGGCGTGGCGCTGGTACTACCGCGTGATCGGGAAGGAGCGCTGCCCGATCATTGATACCTGGTGGCAGACGGAGACCGGCAACTTCATGATCACCCCGCTGCCCGTGACGCCCCTCAAGCCCGGTTCGGCCACCTTCCCCTTCCCCGGCATCATCGCCGATGTGGTGGATGAGGAAGGCAACTCCTGCGGGCCGGATGAGGACGGCTACCTGGTCATCAAGCATCCCTGGCCTGCCATGCTGCGCACGATCTACGGCGACCCGGATCGCTACGTGGAGCAGTACTGGAGCAAATTCCGGGAGCAGGGCTGGTATCTGGCCGGGGACTCGGCCCGTAAAGATAAGGACGGCTACTTCTGGATCATCGGGCGGATCGACGACGTGATCAAGGTCTCCGGCTATCGGCTGGGCACGGCGGAGGTGGAGAGCGCTCTCGTGAGCCATCCAGCCGTGGCCGAGGCGGCGGTGATCGGCGTGCCGGATGAACTCAAAGGCAACGTGATCTACGCCTACTGCATCCTCCGGGAAGGCGCCGGCGCCGGGCCGGACATCGAAGAGGAACTCAAGCAGCACGTCCGGCACGAGATGGGGCCGATCGCCGTTCCGGCGAGGATCGAAATCGTGGACAGGCTGCCCAAGACACGCAGCGGGAAGATCATGCGGCGTGTCCTGCGTGCCCGCGCGATGGGTCTGCCGGAGGGCGACCTCTCTACCCTGGCGGACTAGGCGGCTCTTCGTTTTTTCGACAGGGCCCGACAGCAGGGGCAGATTCTCTTACCCCTGCTGTCTTCTTTTTTACGACGCCTGGCGGCTACCTCTCAGGTCTTCAGGCGATGGAGGCAATGCGGGTGCGGATGTATTCCAGCGCCTCATCCAGCGTGGCGAACACTTTGGTGGGGATGCCCCCGTACACTCTGTGCTCGAACGCCTGCCCGATTTTCTGGAGCAGCGGGTTAGGGGTAACGAGTGCGATCTCCACGAGATCGGGGTGCCTCAGCAGGCTTCCCTCTTTCCAGGCGACGGCGGCCATGCCCCGCATGATGTCTTCAAAAGAAGGAGGGCTCATGTTTGACAGGTCGCCGATGTGGTAGAACGGCCCGCCGACTGCGTCAAAGGCGGCCCCCATCTCCTGAAGCAGATCGGGGAGATCGCGCTGGATAGAAAAGTCTTTCTCGTAGCTTCCCACGATGATGGGCTCGCCGGGGAGTTTCTTCACCGAGAACGTCATGTCAGGCCCTTTCCACTAAGTCAGGTTAAGATTTTTCTATACCGCTCGCCTCATCCCTACCCTGTGTTCCACGCCCGTGATTTTAGCATCTCCGGTGTACGGGGGGCTTATCAAAACCATTACAGAGGAGTACCGGACGCGGCAACACGTCGGCCTCCGTTCCGTGCCTGTCCCGCTTACGGGGGCCTGACGGCTGTCCCTGATCCTCTGCCCGCCGGGGGCAGGGATGACGTATGCGCCGCCCCTGCTTCAGGGCAGAGGGCCGAGATGAATTCCTGACGAATAGGGCGGATCGTCGAGGGGGGCCATGACGTAGATCGGGGAGCCGTTCGGGCCGGTCATCATCCAGCCGCCATCGAACATCTGCCACAGGCTGGTGGCCTGCGCTTCCGGCGTCGTTGCCCAGCCGAGCGCCTCCCGGATGAAGGCGTTGTTGCGCCAGACCTTGCCGAAGCCCCGGATGGGCTGGATCAGGCCGTCCGGCGGCACGAGCGCCGGGTCGGATTCCGGTTCTCCCTCCTGAAAGGTGTCGTCAACCCGCCACCACGAGTCGGTTTCCTGTCCCTGCCGGATGCCCAGTTCGGAGATGACAAAGATGCTGTGATCGCTCTCCCGCCAGAACATGGCCCCGTGCTCAAAGAACTGGAACGCTCCTCGCACCTCCTGCGGGTCGCCCACCGGGCAGCCCATCAGGGCGCGGGCCTGCTCGATGTTCTGCCAGATCGGGGTGAAGGGCATCGGGGGCGGGCCTGCACAGGAGAGGGGAGTCGGGGGGGCTGCGCTGCGGGTCGGGGCCGCGCCGGGCGTGCCGATCGGGAGCGTGGGCTGTTGCAGCACGACAACGGTCGGCAGCGGCAGTGTCGGGTTGGGGGTGACGTTGGGCTGGTTGGGCAACCCGGTGGCCGGGGGCGGCGTCGGCGAGAGTTCAATCGTCGCCAGCGCTTTCCCCTGCGTGACGAACAGATCCGCGACGACGAAGTCCTCGTCCACCGTCCGGGGCTGGCAGGCCGCGATCAGCAACATGACGGCCAGCGTGGCCGGAAGCAGCGCGAGCGTCAGCTTGAGGGGGTTGGTTGATCGGTGTCTCATTCGCCCTTGCCTCAGGTAAGCCCCTGCGACGGGTGCGGAATCAGGGGGCTTACTGCGGCAGCGAGTCTAACAGAAGGGCCGGGGAAAGGCCAGTCATGGATGGCGACCCTGCCGGGCCGACGCCTTTTACTACCCCTCTCCGCTCCGAACGGGCTTCCTGAAGCTGGCGGTGAAGTTCCTTCCCCGGCCATAGCTCTCGATGAACTCAAACCCCTGCTGTTCCGCCAGCGACCGGACGACCGGTAGAGGGAGGAAATCGGGATCGCCCGGCTGTTCGGTCACGGAGAGCAACCCTGAGGGGCGGAGAACCCGGTATATCTCCCGGAGGCAGGCGGAGGGGTCCGGCACTTCGCCCAGAACGGCGACGAGAAACGCAACGTCGAACTCGCCCCCGTCAAACGGGAGGCTGGTGGCGTCGCCCTGCGTGAACCCGACGTTATCCAGCCCCGCCGCCTCGATCTTCCGGCCTGCTTTCCTGAGCATCTCCGGCTGTATGTCGAGCAGCTCCAGATGTCCGCGCGGGAGCCGCCGGGCCACTTCAACGCTGAAGTATCCGGAGCCTGAACCGACTTCCAGCACCCGCGAATCCTCTCTGAGGTGGAGACGGTCGGCCAGCTCTTCGGGGGAAAGAATGAGCCTGCGCAGAGCCAGGTCCAGAATGAACGAGAGTTGATACGGGCAAACGCCCCTGCCGAAAAAGCGCCCCGGAGCACCTTTCCGCTCCGCCCGTTTTTTCCCCTGCCGGGTCAGCGTCTCAGGCCCCCAGACGACAACCACGACGACGGAGAGGGCAGCGAGCAGCAGCAGACTGTACATCCCGCCCGACTCGCTCAGCGGCATCAGTTCGCCTGTGAAATTCGCCATGAAGTGGAAGAGTATGGCCGACAGGGTGCTGCGGTGGGTGTTGTTGTAGATCCACGTGAACAGGATCGAGACGATCACCGGGCCGGAGACGAACGACCAGAAGCCCGGCGTGCCGAACCCCAGCCGGTCGTGCTGGAATGTGCCGCGCATGAAGAACAGGGGGACATGCCACAGCGCCCACACCACGCCCAGAATAAGGCTGGAGGCGAGCGCACTGTAGCGGGCCTGTAGCGCGTCCAGCCCGTACCCGCGCCAGCCGAGTTCTTCGGGCAGAGGGCCGAAAATCAGGACGAAGGCGGCGAAGGGGAGGAGTCTCCAGGGTTCGGCCAGCAGACTCCGGGCCGTCTCAAACTCAGGCGCTGGCGAACCGGCGAGGACGCTTAACGCGGCGGCAAGGGCGTTGACGGCGGGGAAGGTGAGCCAGATAGCCAGATGCCATCTTCCGCCGATCCGCCGGATGTCAAACACGCGCTGCCAGTAGTCCCGC
>DRKO01000018.1 GCA_011051745.1 Chloroflexota bacterium
GGCTGTTGTCGAAGACTCTCAACCCGCTGAAGAAGAGCAGGAGCGCCACAGGCTTGAGCAGGATCAGCGTAGGGTTGTGGTAAACCGTCGGGGAGATGTACCCAAGATACAGGTTCCTGATCGGAAGGGTGAAAAGGTTCACCGGTGAGACGAGCATCAGGCTGAGGGTGATGATCAGGCTCAACACGCTGACACACTTCCCTCGCCGGCTGGCGACCGCGCCGCACACAGCATCATAGATGACCATCCCCAGTGCCACGTAAGCAAGCATGCTGATGGTGAAGCCCGCTATGTTGAGGCTGCCCCCCGGCATCAGATAAGAGAGCAGGATCGTCAGCAGGTGATACAGAAAATGAGGCCATGTGAGATGTCCGGTCTCCCTCCATGTCCAGGCAATGCCCATATGTACCCGGAAGTCGCCCTGCGTGGCGAACGCTACAAGAGTGACCGGAGTGAAGAGGACCGCGATCGCCACGACCAGGACGAGGATAGCACACAGCCGCCTTCCAGTGTCCCTGACAGACCGGCCCGTCCCTTTTTCATTTCCCAAAATGACTTCATCATCTCTCCTCCCCCAGGTCCTTACGTCTGATCAGGTGTCCGGCGGGCAGGTCCCGTATCAGCGTCCGCCCGATCACCTGCTCCTCTGCCCCGATCGGGAACTCCCCCTGTGGACGCAACCAGGTGATATCATCTGCCGTGAGCGTTTCCCCTGCCCTCATATCGCGCCTGACCGCAATACCCCGCCGGAGACGGGGGAGGCCCACCTCTTCGCAGGGAGTGCGTCTCTTCTCGCCTGTGCCAAGCGCCGCCTCAACCTCGCGGACATCCTGCACAAGCCGGGCCATCTCGTGCGGCTCGCTGGAGAGCGCATGATCGTGGAAATCGCGGCCCGTCTTGCGATCGGTGAAGTGCTTCTCAAGCGCCCGCGCTCCCAGCGCCACCGCCGCTATACAGGCCGCATTGCTCAGCGTGTGATCCGAGTAGCCGACCGTCACACCGTACCGCTCGCGCAGGAACGGGATCGCCCGCAGGTTGACCTCCTCAGCCGGAGCCGGGTAGCAGGCCACGCATTGATTGAGCAGCAGCCACTCGCTCAGAGGGCGATCCGGCCCGTGCCTGCGGAGCACCTCGACCGCCGCGTCAATTTCCTTGACCGTCGCGCCGCCCGTGCTGAGGATCACCGGCTTTCCTTTGGCCGCGATGTGCGCCAGCAGCCGGTGATAGGTCAGGTCGCCCGACGAAATCTTGTAGACCGGCACGAACGCCTCCAGCGCATCGGCGCTCTGGAGGCCAAGCGGGGTGGAGAAGAAGATCAGGCCGAGCGCGGTTGCGATGTCGGCCAGCCTGCGGAACTCGTCGAAGCTCAGCGCGAAGCGCGTTACCCGTGCGAAGCGCTCCTTATCGGCAGCGGTGACGTACTCCTCCGGCAGGTACGTCTGGAACTTGACCGCGTCCACGCCTGCCTCCGCCGCCTTCTCAACGAGCATCCGGGCCGTCTCGAAGCTCCCCTCGTGGTTGACTCCGATCTCGGCGACGATGAGTACCTTTTCGGCCAGATTGTGCTCGGCAATATACATACGATGCGTTTTCCTGTCCCGTGTCTACGAAGCGGCTTTCGTCTGGCTGCGTCGCTCGAGCAGGCGCTCGATCAGCCAGCAGTCGAATTCGCTCTTGATCTGGAAACTCTCCTCGAACGGCATCACAACGTGCCCGACCCGCTCGCCCAGAAAATCATCCGGCCTGATCGTCTCGCGCCACGCGACCTTGACCGCGCCGTTGTCCACATAGAGCGCTTCACGCTCCAGCCGGACATGATGGTGCATTCCGGGGTTGGCCGGAACCAGCCCGCGCTGGGCGTGGATATAGTGCAGCGTGTAGTCCTCATAGACGCTGATCACGCTGTCCACCGGGTAGAGCATCAGCGCGTCAATTGCCGAGGCGATGTGCTCAGCCGTGCGCAGTGGCGAGTGGACGCTCAGCATGGCGACGGCATCCGGATAGTAGCTGTGCTCGCTCTCCAGAATATCCACCGTGTAGGCGATCACCTGGCTGAGACGCGCCTTCAGGCTGGAAAGCTCGTCCGGGCGGCGCAGGGCCAGCACGTCGGGATAGCGCTCTTCGACATAGGCCACGACCGCCGGATCATCGGTGGCGACCACCAGCCGGTCGAGCGCGGCCACTTCGAGCGCCACCTCGAGCGTATAGTCAATCAACGGCCTTCCAGCCAGCGTGCGCAGCACGATGTCAGGCAGCGACTCATAGGTGTTCTTGGCCGGGATGATGCCCAGAATGCGCGGCTTGGCGTCCCCCTGAAGGCGCTGTACGGCGTCTCGCTGGATGCGACGGCGCGTTTCGAGCAGCTTACGATTGTCCCGCGTCAGGTTGTCGCCATGCTGGCGATAATAGAATAGCGCCGTTCCCACGTTGGCGACCGGATACCGGTTGATAAACCGCAGCCACAGATCGTAGCCATCCTGTCGGTCGTAGCTCTCGTTGTACCCGCCCAGTGCCTTCAGGCAACGTTTGCGTACCATCGTCCCCGCGCCGTGAGCGGGCAGATCGAGCAACTCGACCTCATGCCCGATCCGCTTCCGATCCTCGACGCCCAGCACATCGCCCGCCGCGTTGACGTAGTAGTAGTTAGGATAGACCAGCCCGACCTCAGGATGCCGGTCGAGATAAGTCGCCAGCACGAGCAACGCGCTCTCGTCGAAATAGTCGTCAGCGTCCAGCCGGATGATGTAGTCACCGCGCGCCTCGCCAAGTGCCAGGTTGGCGCAGGCCGTCAACCCGCGTGCCGGATGATGGGAGAAGACGCGAATCCGCTCCGGGTCGGCCTGCGCGTAGCGCTCCATGATCCGGGCGCTGTCGTCATCCGAGCCATCGTCAATCAGCAGCAGTTCCCAGTCCGTGTAGAGCTGGTTAAGCACGCTCTCCACCGCCTGCGGGAGATACTGAGCGTAGTTGTGGCTCAGAATGTAAACGGTGACTTTCGGTTTGCTCATCGCAGGTTCGAGTACACAAAACGTGTATTACAGACCGTCGGCTTGGGTATGTAGTCGCTGTTGATGGCCGCGATCTCCGGGTGCGCCCGCAGCCACTGGATCGCCTCCTCCGCGCTGAAAGGTGGCTCGCCCGGCTTCTCCAGCGCTTCAAAGATCGCGCGGATGACCTCTGCGTCCTCAGGCCGATTGAGGGCCATCACCAGTTCGGGCGCGTGGCGCTCGCGGGGCGGCTCCCAGCGCGAGACGTTAAAGACTTCCGGGCGGCGCAGGTAGAGCGTCAGGTCCTCGCTCACGTCCGGGTCCTCTGAGAGCCGGTAGGCCAGCCGCAGGGCCGCCGTGTTAAAGACCTCAACCGCCGTCCCGACCGGCAACCCGACGCAGTACGTATAGTCGGCGTTGGTTTCCAGATGATGACGCACGGCCTCATCTATGTTGCGCGGATCGACCAGCGGGCTGTCGCCGGTGATGCGCACCATCACGTCCGCGCCGTGCTCCTCTGCGGCGTCGAGAAAGCGCTTGATCACGTTCATCTCGCTGCCCCGGAAGGTGGGAACGCCCTTGCGCTCACCTGTCTGGACAAGCTCAGCATCTTCCGGGCGGTCAGTCGTGCAGATGATCACGCTGTCGAGCGTCTCGGCCAGCTTGGCGCGGTCTATCACGTGTTCCAGTGCGCTCTGGCTGCCGAGCGGCATCAGGGCCTTGCCGGGCAGGCGGCTGGAACGCATACGCACCTGGATCATCCCCGCCACGTGCAGCCGGACATCCGTCAGGCAGAGCAACTCCCCCGCTTCCAGATCGCGCCGCGCTGGCTTCCCCAGCACAACCTCAGGGGAGGGGCGATAGACCACCCGCGTCTGACGCGCCTCATAGCGCAGGTGCTTCATCGTGAGCGTCTCACCGGCCTTGAGGCTCCGTGCGACGACCACCACCGGGCCTCTGATGCGGGCCTCATATCGCAGGCTGAGATGATCGGCGAGCAGGCTGGGGACATAAGCCACGATGTGATCGATCAGTGACGGCGTGATCTGTAGCAGCGTGAAGTCCTGCGCCCCCATGGAGGCGACCGCCCGCTCCAGCAGGGCATCGTCGGTCGGCCCGCGCACGATGTACCCGATGGGGAGCTCGAAGCGACCGCCGAAGGCACACATCCGCTTGACCGCCCCCACCACGTCCAGCGCGTGCAGCAGGCAGACCGGGCTTTCCGGGCCGATGCTCTGCAGGGCCCGCACGATGTCTTTCAGGCTCAGGTAGCTCACATCCAGACAGAGCGGTTTCCCCAGCTTCCCGATCTCCCGCAGGAGCAGAAGGTCAAAGGCCGCCATGCCGCTCACCTTGAGCGCGTCGGCCTCCTCCGCGAAAGGCAGATCGTCGCGCCTGTGCACCCGGGTGATGCGGCGGGCAGGCAGATCGCCCGGCGGGGCGTCAATAAACCCGGCCAGCGACACACCGGGAGGGCGCAGTACATGAGGAACCCGCTCGCTTTCGCTCAGGTCCACCAGCAGCGCCAGACTATCAACCTCTATATCGTCCGGGAAAAGCCACCTTTTCACAGTCTGTACCCCTGCCAGTGCCAGAAGCCGCTCCTGACAGCCACCGTCCGGCTCATTCCGCCCTCTCCAGCGCCTCGATGTCCTCAGCCGCCATCTGGAGCGGACCGGTCGGGAAGACGGCGACCCTCGTCCCCGTCCCGTGCTTCTTCCGCAGCCACGCCAGCAACGGCTCCCACTCGCGGAACAGCCGGACGCTGGGCGGGTAAATGCCGATGAAGTTCGGGCGGTACAGATTGGGTGAGAAGAAGGCAACGTCCCGCCCGTTCAGGATGTCGGCGAAGAGGCCGTGCTTATCGCGCCGCACGAAGAGCGCTCCCCCCGGCCCGAAAAGCCCGTGAGTCCCCACCCCGTGCGAGGCGGCTGTGATGAACACCACCGTTCCGCCCGGCTTCACGATCAGGCGCTCCGGCTTCTGGCTTGTCCACACATTGAGCGAGTTAAGCGCCTGAATCAACTCGGTGTCTTTAGGAAAGGCGTTGAAGATCGCCACGTCGTTGTGATAAACCACCTCGGTGCGATAGGTCCGCTGGGCCACCTCCGCCGCCGCCAGAAACACCGCCTCCGGCTCCCCGGCGAAGACCGCCGCCGTCTCCGCACGCGAGTTGGCAACCGTGTTCACCAGCCAGTCCAGCCCGGCGATACGGGCCGCCTCCTCGATCTCCGCCCGGCGTGTGTTGCCCTTGATCTGGCCGGTGTGCCCGCTCAGCCCCTTGATCACGGGGCGATGGTTGCGCAGCACCGTGTTGAACCCCGCCAGCCCCGGCATGACGATCTTGCCTCCGCCGCTGTATCCGGCGAAGCCGTGCGGGCTGAGCATCCCGACCGCGATCTTGAGATGCGCCTCCGCGTAGTCCCGGTTGATCTCGACCGGCGTCCCGTAGGAGGTCTCACCCACCGTGACGAGGTTCTGATAGGGGCTGTGGTTCAGCACCCGCACCCGCTCCAGAACCGGCTCACCCAGCTTTTTGAGCAGGTCTTCGCGGATCAGGGGGCGATGTGTCCCCAGGCTGATGACGATGTAAACCTGATCGTCGCTCACTCCCGCCGCGTTGAGATCGTCCAGCAGCGTCGGGACGATGCGCCACGCCTCGGTAGGGCGTTCCAGATCATCCACCGCAATGCAGACCCTCAGATCGTCCCCGTACTGCTCGCGCTTCCGGCGGGCGAGGTCAACCAGCGTCGGCCCGGCGACGGGCGTATGCAACGCCGCGTTGATCGCCTCGTCGTCCAGCGCTGGCGCGTCGGCCATGCCGCACACCCGCACCTCCCAGTCGGCAGGCAGGGGCAGCGACAGGCGCTCGTTGCCGTGCCACGCCTTCCAGATCAGATCAATTGTCTGCGTTTTGGGTGAAGCCGTCATAGCGTACCTGTCTCCGGCGACCTCCCGGCGGGATCGCGCCGAGATTATAACAATGCCCTGAGGGCCTGCCACTACCGGCCTTCGTCGTCAGGCCGGGCCTGCTGCCGGGACAGACGCTTTACCGCCGTCTCGGTGAAGAAGCGGGCCTCCTCGCTTCCGAACACCCACGCCAGCCCCCAGAAGAGACCGCCGCCTGCGATGATCGCGTTCAGCGAACCGAACGTTACCCCCATCCACGTGATGAGCGCGGGGGTGAGCAGCCAGAGAGCCAGCCCCATAACGGCGCTGGCCGCTCCGGCCCGCAGCAGGCTTGAGGCCAGCCGATGGCCCTCCAGCCCGCCCAGACGCGCCCGGACCAGCGCCAGCAGCGCCAGCCCCTCCAGAGTCGTCGCCAGCGTGTTCGCCAGCGCCAGACCGGCGAACGTCCCGTGTTCCAGGCTTCCGGGCGTGCCGATCACATGGATCAGCGTCAGGCTGAGCAGCACGTTGAGGATCATCGCCCCCCCGCCCACCACCACGGGCGTCAGCGTGTCGTGCATGGCGTAGAAGGCCCGCGTCACGATTTCAACCAGCGAGTGGGCCACCAGCCCCAGGCTGAAGAACAGCAGCGCCCAGGCCGTCGCCTGGCTATCCTGCGGGGTAAAGGCCCCCCGCTCGAAGATCAACCGGACGATGGGCAGGCGCAGGATCACCAGCCCCACCGTCGCGGGGAGGGCGAGGAACAGCACCGCCCGGAGCACCTGCCCCAGCGTGCGCTTGAGCGCTTCCGTCTGTCCTCCGGCCACGTGTGCCGAAAAGGTAGGGAAAGCCGCCGTCGCCGCCGACTGCGCGATCACGCCCTGCGGCAGCAGCATAATGAACCAGGCCCGGTTCAACGCCCCCAGACTGCCCTCGACCATGCCGGAAGCCAGTATCGTGCTGACCCAGAAGTTGATCTGGACGATTGCCAGCCCCAGCACGCGCGGCCCCATCAGGCGTGCGACTTCGATCACGCCGGGGTGTTTCACATCCAGAATAAGCCGGTAGGGGAAGCGGGTTGCCACCACGCCGGGTAGCTGGATCAGAAAGTGCAGCGCCGCTCCCAGCACCGTCCCCCACGCCAGCCCGAAGATGCCCATCGAGGGGGCCAGTGCCACCGTGCCGATGATGATCCCGATGTTGCGCAGGAGGGGAGCCAGCGCGGGGAGCAGAAACCGCTGATGGGCGTTCAGGAACCCCATCATCAGGCCGCTGACACTGAAGATGATCGGCGTCAGCAACATGATCCGCAGCAGGCGGGCGGTCAGTGCCTGCGCCTCGGCGTCGAAATCTGGCACGAGCAGCGTGTCAACAATCGGGCGGGCGAAGATCGCGCTCAGCCCCGCGATCCCGATCATGAGCAGCAGCAGCAGGTTAACGACCGTGCTTGTCAGGCGATAGGCCTCATCGCGTTTGCCCTGAGCGATGTAATCCATGAAGGTCGGGATGAAAGCCGAGCCAATCGCCCCGCCCGCCACCACCAGAAACAGCGTCTCCGGCGGCCTTGAGGCCGCTACGAAGGCGTCATACACGCCCCCGCCGCCGAAGATGCTGGCGATGACGGTCTCCCGAACCAGCCCCAGCAGGCGGCTGAGCACAAATCCGGCCATCACCAGCCCCGCCGCCCGCGCGATCTGGCGACCGGAGAGCGCCGTCCCCGCCTGTTCCGTTATATCCGCCATGCCGCCCAGTATAGTCGGCCTCTCGGTCAGGGCCAAATACTCAGGGAGGCAACCACGCGGCGGCGGTTGCCTCCCTGTCTCTTATCTCCGGCTGGAAGTTCCGGCTAATCCGAAAGCTCTGGAACGTCATCCAGTGGATCGGCCTCGTTGTTAGCCTGATCCAGCAATCCCAGCAGGGATTCCAGTTGATCCCCCAGTGCTTCGGCTTCCGCGCTCTCCCCCGTTGCCTCTGTAGGCGTGGCCGTCGGGGCGGCCACGATGGGCGTCGGGGTCGGGAAAGCCGTCGCTTCCCCCGCTGGCTCCGGGGAGGGGAGCACAGTCTCAGGAGGAGTCTCCGGTGTGGCGGGCGGTTGTGTCGCGGGCGGCTCAACCGTCGCCTCTGCTGGCTGAGGAGGGACCTCCTCCTGCTCCTCCTGACGCGGCCCGTTACAGGCCAGGCTGGCGCTCACCATGAGCGCCAGCGCGACCCCGACTGGAAGATAGGCGATCCTCCGGGTTCGGAGATGCTTCTTTCTCATTTCCTCTCCGTCACTGGTCTGTCTGGCTGCCCCCCGCATCCTCGAGAGCCTGCCGACGGAAGTCCTGAACGGCCCGCCGGAACTGGATGGTTGCGTCCCGCAGTGTCCGGTGGGCATCCCGCAGCGGTCGGCCCGCGTTCCGAAGCGTCTCGATGGCCTGATCCCGGTCGGTGACCTTGCCCTCATCATCAAAGCCTGCATGTTCGTCAAGCACGCTGGTGGCCGTGTTGAGCGACTCTTCCGCCGCGTCAACTCCGGCCCGGTAATCGTCCAGCGCCGCCTGAAGCGTCGAGACATCGTGCCCCTCTTCGGAGAGAACGTCTATCCAGTCCTGGGCGATGTCCGCCGCCTGCCGTGCCAGATCAATCCGATATTCCAGCCCATCGCGTACAAGCTGGATGCGCCTTAACAGGAACTCGAGGCGGGTTCCGTCCCCGCGTTCCAGAGCAGGCGATGCGACGATGTCGGCAGCCTGTGCCGGGGTGGCCGGGACGATCAGCAGACCGGCCAGCACGACTGCGGCCACCAGCAAACCGGACGCCAGTACCGGCTGTACCCTGAACCTGACCACTGGTTTCTTCATACGGCTTCCCTCGCTAATCCCTCCTGACATTGATTGTACACCCGTATCATAGGGATAGCGCATTGCGATTCTATTGCGAAAACGTAAAAAGGGCGTAAACGTCAGGGGCCACCCCCTGCTCACCGATCTTTTGGCGTATCCCGTCCCCCGCGCTAAAATCCCTCCGGTTTTACATGTTTCAGAACAATCTGAAAGAAAATTCTGAAGAAATCCTTAGTTTGACGAATAGAGAGGACACAGACTGTGCGCAACAGATCTTTTTCAATCGCCGCGCTGCCAGCACTGACGCTCACCCTGCTACTCTCGGCCTGTGCCGGTGCTCCCTCGCCCGCCACCGGGGAGGGAGCCGTCGCCCCCCTGAAAGTCGGGTTGCTGCCCGTTCTGGACACGCTGCCCTTCTACATCGCCGAGACGAATGGCTACTTCGAGGAAGCCGGTGTGGAGGTCGAGGCAGTGGCGGTTTCCAGCCCCGTTGAGCGCGATCAGTTGATGCAGGCCGGGGAGATTGACGGCATGTTGAACGAAATGACCTCGACC
>DRKO01000019.1 GCA_011051745.1 Chloroflexota bacterium
AGGCCCGGCCTGAACGTAAAACAGATCGGATATCTGCGTCTCAAGCCCCATGTGGAAGGTTCCACGAAGCACGTAGGTATCCGTAAAGCAGATCAGGTTGGCCGTCTTGGGGAGCGGCCTGACTTCCGGCTCAAAGTTCCCCAGGATGAGGACCTGCGGCTCGTTCTTGGGAATGTGAATCTCCCTCGCCATCACAGCCCCGAGCCGCATCCCCTGCCTGAGCGGCATCAGCGTGGCGTCGTACACCGTCAGGGTCGAGACGTTCTCGTCGTTCAAGAAGATCGTCGGGTCTCCGCGAGTCTGCAACTCACCGTATACCCGATAATGAGCGGTCAGAACATCAACCGGGTAGCTGCGTACCTGAACCTGCATGTTGTCTCTCCCGATGGTGGGGAAGACGGCTCCCGTCTTCCAGTTTTCCTCGCCAGAATAAGCGGGGCGAGGCGGGAGGCTCCCCTGCCTCGCCCGTGTCCTCTGATCGCTATTCGGGCAGCACGGTGAACAGCATCCCCGCGCCGCGCCCGTAGACCTCTGGAGCGTAGAACTCCCGCGCAGTCGGCGGGATGACGCGGAAGCGGCCCACCACTCCCAGCCGGAGCTGATAGGTGTACTGATACGTCCCCGCTGGCAGGTAGTCGGCAAAGAGCACGGCCCGCTCATCGCGCAGGTCAGTTTCCGAGAACCACCACCAGCCCCAGCCCTGCGCCAGCGGATCGTCCGGCTGGAGCGTGGGACGCTCGCCGAGGACGCTCTCGGTCAGCAAGCCGACGTCCACCGCCTCCGCGCCCGCCGGGTAAGGGTCTTCGACGACCACGTAGTACAGGTCATAGGGGGCCACGATGGTCAGTTCGACGGTCAGGATATCTCCGGCACGCCCTTCCGTGACGGGCTGACCGTTCGCGTCCAGATAGCGGCGGCTGACGATCACCCCCCGGCTCAGCGGCTCGACCTCTTCAACCGGCAGGTACGCGGACAGATGGGCCGTGTAGTACAACCGGCCCGGCCCGGCGGTACGCTCGAAGCTGAGACGGTTCACCACGTCGTGCAGCATCTCCGACACGTCCACGATGAACGTCTCAGATTCGCGCACCGTCTCACGGCTGGCCTGCCCCCTGGCACGCAGTTGCCCGTTAAACTCGACTTCCCAGCGATAATCGGCCTCCAGTTCGCGCGTGGCCGTCATCCAGTCGGTCAGGGCGATCAACGCCCAGGCGGTCTCCTGTGTGGTTTGCCAGTGCTCGCCCTGCCGGGCCGTCATCAGCCAGCGCACCGCATTGGGGGCCAGCTCGTGCTCCGGCCAGAGCCGGGCGAACGTGTCAAGGATGATGGCCGTTGAGCGGGTATCGGTGTTCCAGTTCCAGGAGTCATCGCTCTCTTCCTCCCAGTGCGCACCGGTGGCGCTCATGATGGCCCGGTTGCCCAGATCAGACTGGAGGTCCGCCAGACGCGGGTCGGCGGGGTCAATCATCCACAGCGTTTGAGCCAGCAGAGCACGGGCCCAGTGCTGAAGCCCCTCGCGAGCCTCGTAAAGCTGGGTGCTGCGTGCGGCGTCGGGCTGCCCCGCCAGAGCCAGGACATAGAGGATATAGGCCTGCCGGTCAAGCGCCGAATGGTCGTTCAGGACGGTCAGGGGGCGGAGTTCCCCGCTCAGGTAAACGATGCCATCCTGGAGGACACGCTCCTCAACCGGAATTCCCGCCTCACGGGCGGCGATCAGGCCCTGAACCACATAAGCGGTAACGGTCGGGTTGCTTTCGCTGTTCACAAACCAGCCCCAGCCACCATCTACGTGCTGCTGGGCATAGAGCTTCTGTAGCCCGATGTTGACCTGCTCCTCAAGGTTCGCTTCCAGTTCCGGATCGGAGAGATTGAACTCCCGGAAGGCCCGCAACGTCAGCGCGTTCGGCAGGAAGCGGCTGACAACCTGCTCGGTGCATTCGTAGGGGAAGTGCTCCAGCCACGTCAGCCCGTCGAGGACGCTGGCGGCGAGCGAGGGATCAATACGCACCTCAAGCTGGCCGCGTTGCACGTCATAGGTGGGCGGCAGGGCGATCCCTTCGATGCGGGCCTCCTCGCCAACAAGCTGGCCTGCCGTGCCGACCGTCTCCGGCACTTCGTAGCGGTAGACGGGCAACATCTGATCGTGGGCCGGATCGCCAAGCGGAGGCCTTGAGGCATCGCTCAGGCCGCCACCCTGCACGCCAAACACCAGATCAACCCATTCAGCATCGGCGTCCACAGTCACAGGCCAGTTGACCTCCACACGTCCACCCGCCGGAATCGTCACCCGCTGAACGTCCTCGGCCAGAAGGGTCACACCTTCTGTCTCCAGCGAGACGACCGCTTCGATCTCTTCCTGCGTGTTGTTGTGGACAACGGCGGAGAGCGTCGCCTCATCCTCAGCGACGAAGAAACGCGGCGTCTGAGGACGCACGAGCAACGGCTTGGTGGCGACGATGTCCACCTGAGCCTGCCCGACAAGCGTATCTTTCGTCACGCCGCGGGCGTCCATGCGCCAGGTGGTCAGATTATCGGGCAGGGTGATGGTCACCTCGGCGATGCCGTCCTCGCCAGTGCGCACCCGCGCCGACCAGTAAGCGGTGTCCTCGAACTCGCTTCGTATCTCAAAGAAGCCCTCGCCGCCGCCGCCACCGCCGCCTTTGCCCTCGTCAACAAGTTGCTGGGTGATGCGATCCACCAGATAGATCATCGGGATGGAGGTCTGCACCCCCAGCCCTTCACTGCCGTAGAAATACTCAACAATCGGCGAGCTGTTGGGCGGGGCCAGCGAGAGCGTCGCCAGGTCCACCAGCGCCAGCGAAACCTCGGCATCCACCGGATTACCGGCGAAATCGGTCGCCTCGATCCGATAGGTGACCTCCTCGCGCGGGCCAACCTGCTTGCGATCCGGCAGCACGTTCAGGTGCAACGTCTGCTCGATTGGCTCGACCTGCAACCGCACCAGTCCCATCCTGAACTCCGGCACAGGGGTTGTATCATCCACCCCCTTGACGATGACCACCGAGACAAAGACGTTCGGGGCCAGATCGCCCGTGATCGGCAGGCGGTACACGGTCGAGTTGCTGCGCAGCGTGATCACCTCGTGGCTGAGGATGCTACCGCGCTCAACCGTGACCAGCGCCCGCACGTCGTCACCCGCGAAGGGAGAGGTGATCAGTATCTCCGCCTCGTCGCCGGGGCTGTAGCTGTCGCGGTCGGCGATCAGATCGATCCGGTCGTTGTTGGGCTGTCGCCAGGCGACAAACTCACCACCGTACACCCACATGAAGGCACTGCCGCTGACGGTGTTACCTGCATCGTCGGTGACGGTGGCGCGGATTTTATACGTCCCCCCGCGCGGCGGGACAAATTCGACCGTTGCGCGGCCCTGATCATCCACCCGCACGGTG
>DRKO01000020.1 GCA_011051745.1 Chloroflexota bacterium
GTATGGCGGGAGCGTCACCTGCCCGCCCTGATCGGGGCCGGACTGGGCGCGCTGACCGGAGGGCTGCTGTTTGCCGCGTTACACTTCCTGCCGGACGCGGCAACCGCCTATCAACAATGGGTCATTCTGGGGCATTCACCGGTGGAGGTCACGCCCCTTACGCTGCTCCAGACAACGGGTCTCTGGCTGGTCAAGCAGTTCTGGCAGGCTTACGGTGGGCTGGCAGCCCTGCAAACGGCGTACCTGCTGGCGGGGGTCGGCGGGCTGGTGATCTGGCGGCGTGACCGGTCAAGCGGTGCGGTGCTCCTGCTGGCGGCGGTCTCGCTGCTGGCCTTCACCTTCCTGAAAGTCGGCAAGGGAGCGTACACCTCCACCCTGTGGCTCCCCTTCGTCAGCCTGATCATCGCCGCCGGACTGGAGCCGGTGGCCGACTATCTGGCAGGGAAGCTGCCCCGCCTTCAGGAGCTACCTCTGTATACCCTGCTCATCCTGCCCCTGCTGGCGCTGAACCTGGCGGGCGACGGCTGGCTGGCATACCGCTTCCGGGAGACGAACTACCCGCGTCTGGTCGCCGAACTCGAGGAAGTCATCCCCCCGAACACGCACATCATGGCTCAGAATATATGGTGGATAGGCCTGGCCCCCGGAAAGAGGGAGTTCACCACTTTCATCTATCTGGACATCCTCGCCAGCGACCGGGGAGGACAGATCAGCGAGGAGGACGTGGCTGCCGAGTTCGCCGAACTTGGGATAGAATATGTCATTCTGGAGATCAAGGAGGGGGAAATCGCAGGCGGGTTCCATCCGGCCTATCCCGTTTATGCCGCCTACATCACGGAGCACTGCCGCCCGTTGAAGCACATCGAAGTGCCGGACTACCCCGGCCCTCAGGAAAACATCGTCTACGATTGCCGGAGGCCATAGGTCACTGCCAGAAAGCACAGCGCAATGGAAGAGTCAGGAGCAAGTAACGAGGCTCAAAAAGCGGGCTGCCTGCGGGCGACGCTCGCCCGGCTGGGGCTGGCAGCGTTCAGCCTGCTTATCACCTTTGCCCTGCTGGAAGGGTTCGCCCGCCTGATCTTCGCCCGCCAGCAACATCAGGCCGGACAATCCGAGGCGGTACGGCTCTACCGGCAGGATGACCGGCTGGAGTGGTCGCTCGTCCCGAACGGGCGGATGACGACCGTCACAGACGACGGCGAGGTGCTGATCGAGATCAACAGCCACGGCTTGCGGGATCGGGAATACGACTATGAGAAGCCGGAGAACACCTTCCGCATCCTGATTCTGGGCGACTCCTTCACCGAGGCGATGCAGGTCAACCTGGAGGACACGTACCACGCCCGCCTCGAGCGCCGCCTGAACGAAGAGCTGGGCGCGGCCACCGGCCTGCGGTTTGAGGTGATCAGCGGCGGGGTGGCTGGCTATGGCGTCACCCGCGAGATGATCTTCTACGAGGAGGAGGGCCGCCGTTATCAGCCCGATCTGGTGCTGATGGCCTTCTACATGGGCAACGACGTTCGCGACGATCACCCCGCGCTGGCACAGGAGGAACCCTTCCCCGGTATCTACCGGCGGCAGTTCTTCCAGATCGGAGAGGACGGCGAGCTTGAGCCGCTGGTGCAGGCTGCCGATGAGAGCCTCGCGCCGGGGGCCGCTCAGGCGCAGGCGCAGGCCGGATCGCTCGTGAGGCGGATAGACGCCTGGCTCTACGGCCACTCCCGCCTGTATTTCTACGTGCGACCTTTCCTGTCCGAACAGGTCCCCTTTATCCGGCGGATGCTGTATGCCATCGGTTTTGTGCAATCACCCGCACCGGTGCTTCCCAGATATTCGGACACCGACACAGAGGTTATCGAGGAGGCATGGGCACTGGAAGAGGCCCTGATCGCCCGCCTGCGCCGCGACGTTGAGGCGGATGGGGCAACGTATGCCATCATCATCATCCCGGATGCCCTTCAGATTCAGCCGGAGATGCTCCGCGAGAAGTATCCGCTTTTCTACCCCGCGTTGCTCGAGTCCATGGACCTCGAAAAGCCGGACCGCGCACTGATGGGCATCCTGAACCGGCAGGGCATCCCCTACCTGCGCCTGTACCCCGCCTTCGTCGAGTACCGGACCGAGACGGGCGAGACGCTCTACGGAAGTCACGGGCACTGGACGGTCGCCGGTCACCGGCTGGCAGCGGATCTGATCTACGAGTGGCTGGTGAGGGAGAGGCTCGTTCCGGACGGGGAGGGATAGATAGTTCCCTGCACCTTTCCTGTGAATTTCGTACAGGATTATGAACTTTGCATAAAAACGGCCCGGCAGGGGAGAAAAGCGATTGCATAAACGCCAGCAATGAATACAATGGTTGTTAAAGAAGAAGACGCGCTACCGGGGAACGTCGAAGCTCTCCCCGGAGCAATCCCTAGAGAAACTCTGCCAAGAGGCAAACTGCCATGCCCGATCACGACATCCCTCACAAGCCAGTGACCTGGATGATCGTCGAAGATGACGCCGCCATCCGTAACGTCATCCTGACAATGTGTGAACTATGGGAATTCCAGACGGTCGTATTCGAAGACGGCTTCCAGGCGATGGAATACCTCCGGGACGAGAATCCGCCCCCACCCCTCCCCGATATAGCCCTGATTGACATCCGAATCCCCGGCCCCGCCGGGCACGAAATCGGCGCGATGATACGGGAGCACCCCGTGCTGAAAAACATAGGCGTGATCCTCATGACCGCCTACGAACTCCCCGGCTCGGAGGAGGAGCGGTATCTCGCGATGTCGGGGGCCGATCACCTGATCTACAAACCCCTGCCTGCGATGGACGAACTCTTTAACCTCAGCAATGAGGTGATCGCCAAGCGACGGGCAAAGAACACCCCCTGAAAGCCCCGGCCATGCAGGCCAGCGGGGCGAGAGGGTTCCCCCTCTGCCTGCGGCCCCATCCCGGCAACTCCGGCCCGCCGGAGCTGCCCGGGAGTTTTTTCCTGCTAATCCCCGGCCTGAGGTACAATCAGGCCAGGTTGCAGAACGATCTTTGATACCCTTCCTGTAGCCGGATCAAGCAAAGAGGAAAAGCACATGGCCTCAGACCTGCCCGCGTCGCCCTGGCCCGGCGTGGTCGCCCACTACCGGACGCTGATCGATCTCCCCCCCGACGCCCGCCCTGTGACGTTGCTGGAAGGCAACACCCCCCTGATCCCCGTCCCCCGGCTGGCCGACGCGCTGGGCGGCGGGTTCGACCTGTGGCTCAAGTACGAGGGGCTGAACCCGACCGGCTCGTTCAAAGACCGGGGGATGACGGCGGCGATCACGCAGGCGGTACACGCCGGCGCAGAGGCGGTGATCTGCGCCAGCACGGGCAACACAGCCGCCTCGGCGGCAGCCTACGCCGCGCGGGCCGGTCTGCGCTGCATCGTGATCGTGCCGGAGGGGAAGATCGCGAAGGGCAAGCTGGCCGGATCACTGGCTTACGGGGCCGAAGTGGTGAACATCAGCGGGAACTTCGACGAGGGGCTGGCGCTCGTGCGCGAGGCGAGCGAACGCCTGCCCGTGACGCTCGTCAACTCGATCAACCCCTACCGGCTGGAGGGCCAGAAGACCGCCGCGTTTGAGATCGTGGATGTGCTGGGGGACGCGCCCGACTGGCTATGCCTGCCGGTCGGGAACGCAGGCAACATCACCGCCTACTGGATGGGCTTCGTCCAGTACCAGCAGGCCGGAAACGCTCACCATACCCCGCGCCTGCTGGGCGCACAGGCCGCCGGAGCAGCCCCCATCGTGCGCGGCGAGGTCGTCCCGAACCCGGAGACCGTCGCGACCGCGATCCGGATCGGCAACCCGGCCCGCTGGCGGGAAGCCGCTCAGGCGCTCGAAGAGTCGGAGGGGCAGATTCTCGCCGTCACAGATGGCGAGATACTGGAGGCCTGGCGGATGCTCTCAACGCTGGAGGGGGTTTTCGTCGAGCCAGCTTCGGCGGCGGGGGTGGCCGGGCTGCGGAAGCAGATCAGGGAGGGGGAAATAGACGTGCGAGGAAAGCGGATCGTGTGCGTGGTGACGGGGCACGGGTTGAAAGACCCGGAGATCGTGCTACGCTCGGCGGGCGAGATGGTCACGCTGGAGCCGGATTTCGACGCGCTGGCGGACTATCTGGAGATGCCCGCCACCTGAGTCGCCTTTCTGCCCCGGCAGGCCGCAGCGAAGGGGGCTGCCTGGCATGACCCACGAGCAGCAACGACCGATAGAAAGAGCGTTGCGAGAATACCGGGAGCTCTCATCTCAGGAGCGGAAAGCGATTGCCGCGCTGGGGCTGACAATCAGCGAGAGCCGGGTGCTCGCCTGCCTGAGAGTCGCCCGCCACCTGCTGGCGCAGGATCGCACCCTCGACTGGGCCAGACGAGAGCAAACATGGCACAGATGGCGGGATGAGACGATCCGTGCTCTGGAGGAAGCGTTACGCTACCGGGAGAACGAGCCGCTGGTGCTGGCGGTCGGCGTCCTCGTCGCGCTCTACCCGATGCTGGGGCTGGGGGCGTGGCTGATGGCCTACAAGACGCTGGAGGATGTCGCCAGAGTGGCCGGGCGGCGCGGGCTGGACATCAAACGGGAACGGATCAGCCGCCCCCCGCGCCTGCGCGATCTCATCCGGCGAACCAGCCTGTGGGTCGGCCCGGCAGGCGAGGTGATCGGAGGGGAGGCGCCGGGCGACGACAGGCGCGAGGCGCTGGCCCGGCAGGGATACCGTGAGACGGGGGGCGTGGCCCTCACGCATCACACCCCTGAGGCGGTGATGCGGCTGGTCGGGGCCGTGATGCCCGTTGTGTGGCACAGCGAGGGGGAGGTAACGCTCATCGCGCCAGCCCCCTGACGGAAGAGAGAACATGACAGAAAGCATGAGACGGCAGGCGGTGCGGGTCAGCGTCCCGGCGACATCGGCCAACCTCGGCCCCGGCTTCGACTGCCTGGGGCTGGCACTCGGACTCCTGAACACCGTCGAGCTGGCCGCCGCCGGAAACGGGGTGACAATCGAGATTCGGGGGGAGGGCGCGGACAGCCTCCCACGAGACGAGAGCAACGCCGTTGTGCGGGCGGCGCTGGCCGTCTTCGAGAGGGCAGGGGAGAGGCCGCCCGGACTCCACTTCTCGATGGAGAACCGCATCCCGCCGGGGAGCGGGCTGGGCAGCAGCGCGGCGGCGCTGGTCGGGGGCGTGGTGGCGGCTAACGCACTGCTCGGCGGGCCGCTGAGCGCGGAGGAGATGCTCCGGCTGGCGATCCGGCTGGAGGGCCACCCGGACAACGTGACCGCCGCGCTGCTGGGCGGGCTGACGGTGAGCAGTCAGGGGCCGTGCGGGCTGATCACGCGGCGGGTGGAGGTGGCCGATATGCAGGTGGTGATCGCCCTGCCCGCGATCCGGCTCTCGACCGGAGAGCAACGGGCCGCCCTGCCCCGGCAGGTTCCCCTCAAAGAGGCGGCGGCCAACATCGGGCGGGCGGCGCTGGTAATCGAGGCCCTGCGGACGGGGGACTTCGATCTGCTGGGGGAGGCGATGTGTGATCACCTGCATGAACCCACCCGCCGGAAGGCGATCACGGGCTATGACGAGGCGGTCAGGGCAGCCCGGAACGCAGGGGCGGCGGCGGTGGCGATCAGCGGGGCCGGACCGTCGCTGATCGCCTTCGCGGCGGGCGGACATGAGGCCATCGGGGAAGCAATGGCAGAGGCCTTCCGGGAGGCAACCGGAAAGCCCGCCCGCGTCCGGGTGTTGCCGGTCGAGCAGCACGGGGCGCAGGTCGTCACCCTCTAGCTCAGGCAGCGATCACCACCATGTAGCGCGAGCCGATCAGGATACTGTACTCCCAGGCGGCGCGGAAATCGGCATCAGGCATCCAGTAGAGACGCCCGTAGCCCGGCTTCTCACGCTCGTGGCCGTCCCGCCATGAGTTGATAAACCCCCAGGGGGTGGCGATCTCCTCGCCTTCCGCGGTGGCAGTGCGGGAAGGATCGTAAGCGGCCAGCGCCATCACGTGCGCGGCGAAGGGATAGCGAACCGTCCGGTCGAGAATCCGGATCGCACCGACAGGCGGGAAGGGTTTCAGCTTGCCATCATCGGGGTGGGCGATGCGCGGCCTGGTATCGTCGTCCCAGCCGATGGTGACGAGCACGACCGTGCCGGGCTGCGCCAGATAGCGCCACAGGTCATCCACCGTGCCGCGCATAACCTTTGCTTTGACCTTAAAGCCCCGTCTGCGGGCCGCCCAGCGGGCGAGATTGGCCTGCTGGCGGGGCGTGATCGGGCCGCCGGGCCAGAGGCGACGAGTCGGACCAAACAGCAAACCGGGCACCCCCAGCAGCGCAGCCCACAGAAGCGAGGTACTGCGGTCGGCGGACCCGGCCAGTTCGCGGTAGTCCAGCGTGCGGCCTCCGCGCAGCAGGCTGAGCGCCGCGCCGACGGCATACGCGCCGCAGTGGTTGGATTGTCCCTGATTGCGCTGGAAGGTCGAGAGATATTCCTCACTCTGCCCGCCCCAGTAAAGCGCGTTTTCGGGCGGCCCCGGCATGATGATTTCCCCCTCACTGAGTGGCCGTTGTTCTTCAGA
This sequence comes from Chloroflexota bacterium, assembly GCA_011051745.1. GTDB lineage: Bacteria > Chloroflexota > Anaerolineae > Aggregatilineales > UBA3940 > DRKO01. The sequence continues at coordinate 6,594 of DRKO01000020.1, forward strand.
GTATACAGCAAAAAGGGGCGGCGAGCTTTATTCCCTCAGCGTCGCAACACCCCCTGAGCCAGGATCACAAAATCAGGGGCGGCCCCGGCGGAGCCGCCCCCTTATCGCTCAGCACTCGCTATAGCCGCAGGTGTAGCACTTGCGGCAACCCTCCTCGTTGACGAGCGAAGCCTCGCCACACTCCGGGCACAGGTCGCCAAACGGGAAGGCCATCTGGCCGGGGGCCGGGACGGGAGGGTCGGCCTCCTCCCCCGCATCCTCGCCCGCCTCCGGGCTGCGCTCGTCCTCGTGGCTCAGATATTCCGCCAGCACCTGCGCGATGCCGTCCGGCAGGGAACGAACGCGATTCGGGCCAAGCCCCAGCGAACGCCCTCCGCCA
>DRKO01000021.1 GCA_011051745.1 Chloroflexota bacterium
GCCCCGAGGGCTGCGGGAAAACGACTCAGCTTGCCCTGCTGGCCGATTATCTGGCCCGGCAGGGCTACACCATTTATAAAACGCGCGAACCGGGGGGAACGTCCATCGGGGAGCAGATTCGCTCCGTCGTTCACTCGCTCCAGAACGAGGAGATGGACCCACGCGCCGAGGTGCTGCTGTATTCCGCCTCTCGCGCTCAACTGGTGTTTCAGGTGATCCGCCCCCGCCTGAAGGCCGGGGAAATCGTCCTGTGTGACCGTTTTTACGACAGCACGCTGGCCTATCAGGGATACGGTCGCGGGCTGGATATCGAGATGCTGCGGCAGATCACCCGCTTTGCGACCGGCGGGCTGCGCCCCGACCTGACGCTCTATCTGGATGTCGAGCCGCTGGTGGGCCTCGAGCGCCACCAGCGGGACGAGGAGGCGGAGTGGAACCGCCTTGATGCGCTCGATCTGGAGTTTCACCGGCGGGTGCAGGCAGGCTACCGGCAACTCATCGCCGAGGAGCCAGAGCGCTGGGTCATCATTGACGGGGAGCGTCCGGTCGAGGAAGTTCAGGCCGAGGTGCGGGCGGTTGTAGAGGGACGCCTTGCCCGGCGCGGCACGTGATCACCCCGATCTGCTCGTCTGCCAGCGGGGGGACTTACTCCTCCGTATCGCCCCCGTCCACGTCAAGGGACAGCGACTCCTCGATCGTCTCCGGGTCTTCGCCCGCTTCCAGCCGTTCCACCACTTCCTCGATCTCCGGGTCCATTTCTTCGCCCATCTCGGTCATCATCTCGCGCATCAGGCGGCCCACCGCGCGGGGGTCGTCTTCCTCCAGCCCGGCCAGACGGCCCGGATCGGTCCACCGCTCAAACCGGCTCTCCTCGGAGGTCAGGATGGCAACCCGCCGGATCAGGCGGCTCAGGTCGGTGGAATCGCAACGGGGACAGCGGGGGGTGGCCTGTTCGTACTCGGCGTAGCTGCCGTACAGCAGGGTGAAGGTGTGGCGGCACGTTTTACAACGAAACTCGTAGGCTGGCATCGTGCAAACCTCCCTTACGACACAGTATAATCACGCTGATCTCACACGCGAAGGCAGCGTGTGATTTAATGATATAGAAACCCTGCAGCCCGATGCAAAGGGCCGTCCCCGCCTGAGAGCGATCGGCGGAGGCCCGGCACGACTGCGCCACCCGATAAAAGCGATATACATGAACAACCAGCCCGAACAACCTTCGCCACCCCCTCAACCTCAGAAGCCGGTTCATCCTCTGGAGCAGCCTCCGCCGCCATCTCCGCCCCCTCCTCCTGAGCCGCCGCCGCCCAGGGAAGTCATCATGCCGCAGCAGGTTCCGGTCCTCACCTACGTGCTGCTGACGGTGAACATCCTGGTGTTTCTGGCGGACTGGCTGACGGGGCGGCAGCTTACGATGCTGGGGGCGAAAGACAATCAGGCGATTCTGGCCGGTGAGTACTGGCGGCTGATCACGCCGCTTTTTCTGCACGGCGGGATATTGCATCTGGGGTTCAACAGCTACTTTCTGTATGTGGTCGGCCCGCAGGTGGAGCGCAGCTTTGGATCGGCACGCTTTGCGGCGATCTACTTTCTGGCCGGGCTGGCGGGGACTATCGCCAGCTTTGCGCTGACCCCTGCGCGGTCTATCGGGGCGAGCGGGGCGCTGTTCGGCGTGATCGGAGCGTTGATCCCGCTTCTGTATCACAACCGGGACGTGTTGCGCAACCCCAGACGGCAGATCGGCCAGATCGTGCAGGTGATCGTCATCAATCTGGTGATCGGCCTGGCCCCCGAAATTGATAACTGGAGCCACGCGGGAGGGCTGCTTGCGGGGGTGGTGCTGGCTTGGTTCGCTGCGCCCCGCTATGTGATCCGGCTGGAGGGCGTGAACCGGGTGCGCATCGAGGATGACTCTTCGCTGCTCACGGCCTGGCTGGCGATCGGGGTCATCGGGCTGATCCTCATCGGCCTTGCCATACTCGTGATCTGGCTGAAGCGGAGCGGCATCACCTCCTGAGCGGGCCAGAGTGTGGTACAATTTTTAAGGGAAAGTGTGTGTCATAACGAAGGAATCCCGTCGAGACGAGGTGAGCTATGATGCACCGGGTGATTTTTGACGATGTGCGTCCGTCCCCCATTGCGGGGCAATGGTATCCCGGCAACCCGGATTATCTGGCAGCGACGGTTGACAGAATGCTCGATGAAGCCCCGGCGGTCAGGGTTCCGGGGCGCATCATGGGGTTGATCGCCCCCCATGCCGGTTACGTCTACTCAGGCGCGGTCGCGGCGCGGGCCTTCCGGCTGGTGCGGGGGATGTCGTTTGAGCGGGTGGTTGTTGTCTCGCCCATGCACCATGTCTACTTTGATCCCATCCTGACGACCGCCCATCAGGCATATCAGACGCCGCTGGGCCTTATTCCGGTTGATCGGGAGATGCTCACGGAACTGGCCCGCCGCATCCCGATCAAGCCTGTGGTGCGCGACCCGGAGCACTCGCTTGAGATCGAGTTGCCGTTTTTGCAGCGCGCCCTCGGCGAACCATTCTCGCTCGTTCCGCTCATGCTACGCGATCAGACCTACCGGACGGCGGAGCGGCTCGGACAGGCCATCGCGGAGGTGCTGGGGCCTGAGAGCGGAAGCACCCTGCTGGTGGCAAGCAGCGACCTGTCGCACTTCTACACTCAGGCGCAGGCGGAAGTGCTCGACCGGGTGGTGCTGGAGCGGATCGAGGCGTTTGACCCGGTGGGTGTGATCCGGGTGGAGGACGAGGGGCGCGGATTCGCCTGCGGGCGGGGCGCGATCGCAACCGTTCTGGTGGCCGCGCGGGCGCTGGGTGCGGACTCCGCCCGGGTGGTGGGGTACGGCACATCCGCAGATGCCACCGGCGATACGCAGCGCGTGGTCGGCTACGGGGCAGCGGTTATCTATAAAAGTGAAGACAGAGAATAAGAAGCTGGAGGTTAATGCCCGGTCTTTCTGAGGGCGGGGGTACGGAGTCTGAAGGAGGCCCCCCCGCCTGATCGCAGGATAGCCGGGCGAACACAATGAACGTTGAAAGTTCGATAGGTAACGATCTACTCGGTTTGCTTGTAGTTGCTTTTCTGGTTTTGCTGAACGGCTTTTTCGTCACGGCGGAGTTCGCCCTGGTCAGCGTGCGGCCCACGCGCGTTGAGGAACTGGTCAGGCAGGGGAACCGCATGGCGAAGGCGGTGCAGAAGGCGATTCAGGAGCCGGATCGTTTTATCGCCGCCACCCAGCTCGGGATCACACTCGCCAGCCTGGGGCTGGGCTGGTTCGGGGAACCGGCTCTTTCCCACCTGATCGATCCAATTGTAGAACTGATCCCCATTCCGGCCCGTCTGGCGAACATGACTTCGCACGGCATATCGGCGGCGATTGCATTCAGCCTCATCACGTTTCTGCATGTCGTGCTGGGGGAACTGGCCCCCAAATCCATCGCCCTGCAACGCCCTGAGCAGGCAGCCCTGATCGTCGCGCAGCCGACGATCTGGACCGAATGGCTCTTTAAACCGGCCATCTGGGTGCTGAACGGGGCCGGGAATCTGGTGCTCCGGTTGCTGGGATTCGAACCTGCCGCCGGACACGAACTGACTCACTCCATCGAGGAGATCAGGATGCTGGTGGATGCCAGCGCCCGGCACGGTATGCTCGACGACAGCGAGCATGACATGCTCGACGCCGTGTTTGAACTGCGCCAGATGCTGGTTCGTCAGATCATGATCCCCCGCACGGAGATGGTGGCCCTGCCCGCGACGGCCACATTGCATGATGTCGTCGCCCTGCAACAGGATCATCCACACGGCAAGTATCCCGTCTATGAGAAGGATATTGATGACATCGTCGGGGTGCTCTATGTGCGCGACATCATTCAGGAGCTGGCAAAGGGGGGCCTCTCCAGGCCGATCCGTCCCTTTGTGCGGAAGGCGATCTTCCTGCCGGAAACCGCGCGGATCAACACCGTGCTTGCGGCCTTCCGGGATGAGCATCAGCATGTCGCCATCGTGCTCGATGAGTACGGCGGCACGGCGGGCATGATCACACTGGAGGATATTCTGGAGGAGATCGCGGGGGACATTCCGGATCAGTTCGACACGGAAGAGCCGGAGATCGCCCGTCTGCCGGATGGAAGCTGGACGGTCAGCGGGCTGGCCCGCATCGAGGAAGTGAACGAGGCCCTGAATCTCTCACTCAGCGACGAGAACTACGATACCATCGGCGGGTACGTCATGGGGCGGCTGGAGCGCATCCCGCGACTGGGCGACGAAGTGCAGACCGGAAACGTCCGCTTCCGTGTGGTAGATGTGGACGGGATGCGGATAGACCGGCTGCATATCTCCTTTGACGGCCACGAGTTGCCCCCGGAGGGCGCGAAACCAGCCGGTTGATCCCTCTCGTCGGTCGTCTCTTACAACTCCACGCCGTTTTCTGCGTAATAGATTTCAGATTACCGGAGGCGCGAGGCCGGTCGCGCCTGCCTCTATAACGCGGGATTCCTGAGGAGTAAGAGACATGGAAGAGAAGCCGACCAGCAAACAGAAGCGGGATTACGGCTGGCTGGCAGGACTGGGGTTGCTGATCCTGGGCAGCCTGTTTCTGCTGGACCAGCTTATGCCGGGGCTATTCGATGTGCTGATCTGGGCCGTCGTCTTCGGCGGCGGCGCGGCCACGTTCTTCTTCGTGTACTGGAGCAACCGTGAGCAGTGGTGGGCGCTGATCCCGGCCTATGTTCTGGCGCTGATCGCGGCCATCATCCTCCTGAGCGATGTTCTGTGGGGCGAGCTGATGGGAGCCTTCATTGTGTCTGCCATCGGGGTTCCCTTCCTCTACGTGTACATCCGGGACAGGAGACAGTGGTGGGCGCTGATCCCGGCTTATGTCATGTTTGTGATCGCGGCCATCATCCTCCTGAGCGGCGTCCTGTGGGAGGAGGAGATGGCGGCCTTTATTATGTTCGCCATCGCCGCGCCCTTCTTCTACGTGTACCTGCGCAATCGGAAACACTGGTGGGCGCTGATCCCCGGCGGGATCATGGCTTCTATCGGGGTGGCGTTGCTGCTCAGCAGCTTCATCAGCGCCGTTCCTGTGATCATGATCGTTGTCGGGGTGTACCTGCTCGTGCGTCAGCTTGCCAGCAAGAATGAGCAGAAACCGGACTCATCCCCGCTGACGGGGCCGGAAGCCGACCGGCCTCCGGCGGCCTGACGGGGCCTCTCAGGGAGCCATGCTGATGTCTCAGACCTCGTCCGGTGGAGGGGTCAGGGCATTTCTCACCTGGGTGTGGGCCGGTGCGCTGATCGTCTTCGGGGGGCTTTACCTGATCCTCAACACCGGCCTGCTCCCCGCTGACGAGTGGCGGTTGCCGCTCATGGCGGTGAGCGCCGCCGCGCCGGGGATTCCGTTCCTGGGACGCTGGCTGTTTCACCGCCGGGAGTGGTGGGCGTTGCTGGCGGCCTGGGTCTTCTTCTCCCTTGCGAGCCTGATCGCAGGCCTCTTTCTCATCCCTTCGCGCGGGGAGATCGTCCTTGCGATCGGGCTGCTGGAGGTCGCCCTGCCGTTTCTGGCCGTCTACCTGATTGACCGGAGCCGCCGCTGGGCGTTGATCTCCGCCTGCGTCCTGCTCGTTCTGGCCGCTCTGACGGGGCTGGCGATCGGCCTCTCCGTCCCTCCCGGCTGGCTGATCGGCGGCGCGTTGCTGGCGGCGGCGTTGCCCCTCTGGCTGGTTTTTGCGATCAACCGGCAGGCGAGGTGGGCCCTGATCGCGGCGGTCGCGCTGAGCGGGGCGGCGGCAGGGGGAGCGGCCTTCCTCCTGCTCCGCTCGGAGGTCTGGCTGTTCTACGTCATCCTGTACGTGACGCTGGCAGTGATCTGTCTGGCCGTGTGGCGGGTCTTCCGCCGCCTGAACGTGCTGCTGTGGCTGGCAGCCGGTTTCGGGGTTGCAGGCATCCTTGCGATCCGCTTCCCGCCCTCCACAGGGGGAGCGATTCTCGCGCTGACGGTCGGCCTGTATCTGATCGCCCGTCAGGTGGGCAGATCGCGGCGTGCCAGCCCCGCC
>DRKO01000022.1 GCA_011051745.1 Chloroflexota bacterium
ATGTGGACTTCTCCTACGAGGTTTCGCGAGCGTTGCAGGCCTGCGAGGGGGCGTTGCTGGTTGTGGATGCGACGCAGGGCATTGAGGCCCAAACTCTGGCGAATCTGTTTCTGGCACTCGACGCGGGGCTGGAGATCATCCCTGTTGTGAATAAGATCGATCTGCCCGCCGCGCAGCCGGACGATGTGGCCGAAGAGATCGAAGAATTGCTGGGCGTGGACGCCGCCGATGTGCTCCAGGTTTCGGCCAAGGAGGGCACGAATGTGCCGGAGGTGCTGGAAGCCGTCGTCGAGCGCGTCCCCCCGCCGCAGGGCGACCCGGACGCTCCCCTGCGAGCGCTTGTCTTTGACAGCCACTACGATCCTTACAAAGGCGTGGTCGCTTATGTCCGTCTGGTTGACGGTGTGCTGAACAGGGACGATCCGATCCGCATGATGGCAACCGGAGCCGAATCTGAGCCAGTCGAGATTGGCATCTTCGCGCCTGACATGAAGCCTGTTGACGAACTGCGGGCCGGAGAAGTCGGCTATGTGGCAACGGGCCTGAAGACGATCCGTGAGGCCCGCGTGGGGGATACCATCACGCATCAGGAGAGGCCAGCGGATGAGCCGCTCCCCGGCTATCAGGCGGCCAAGCCGATGGTGTTCGCCGGTCTTTACCCTGTTGAGAATGAGGATTATGCCCTTCTGCGGGACGCGCTGGAGAAGCTTCAGCTTAACGATGCGGCCCTCGTCTTTGAGCCGGAGACTTCGCAGGCGCTCAACTTCGGCTTCCGGTGTGGCTTTCTGGGCCTGTTCCACATGGAGATCGTTCAGGAGCGGCTGGAGCGCGAGTACGGTCTGGATGTGATCATGACCGCCCCCAGCGTCGAGTATCAGGTTGTGATGCGCAACACGGGCGAGGTGATCACGATTGACAGCCCGGCTCAGTTGCCAGACGAGGCCGAGATCGAGGAGATCCGCGAGCCGTGGATGCGCATCCAGATATTTACGCCGACCGAGTACATCGGCCCCATCATGGAACTGGTAACCAAGCGGCACGGGGAATATCTGGCGACCGAGTATCTGGATGCACAGCGCGTGTTGCTCACCTTTGATATTCCACTGGCCCAGTTGATTGTTGACTTCTACAATCGCCTCAAGTCAATCTCTCGTGGCTATGCGTCGCTGGATTATCAGTTCATCGGCTATCGTCCCGCCGATCTGGTGAAGCTTGACGTTCTTGTTAACCACCAGCCGGTTGATGCGCTGGCCCTGATCGTGCGGCGCGAGGATGCCTATCACAAAGGGCAGGCGCTGGTGAGTAAGCTTAAGAAAGTGATCCCCCGCCAGCTTTTCGCCGTGCCGATTCAGGCTGCGATCGGGAAGCGGGTGATCAGCCGGGCCAACGTGAAAGCGCTGCGGAAAGACGTTCTCGCCAAATGCTACGGCGGCGATGTCACGCGGAAACGTAAATTGCTGGAGAAGCAGAAGAAGGGTAAGCGCCGCATGAAGATGATCGGTCAGGTTGAAGTGCCGCAGGATGCCTTCCGGGCGATACTCAGTCTGGACGAGGATTAGGAGATGCCCCTTCCCGCTTCAAGCGTTCCTTTGCAGGAGAGCGGCCCTGCCGCGACGCGCTACTCGCGCAGCTTCTTCCTTGCGATGATGACCTCGGCCCTCTACTTTCTTTCCCTACAGGCCCTCCTGCCTGTTCTGCCTCTGTATGCTCTGGAGATCGGCGTTGACGAGGCGGCATGGGGGCTGGCGGTCTCGGCTGTATCCGTCGCAGCGGTGACGTTGCGGCTCCTCGGCGGTTCGCTCGCCGACCGGATCGGTCGTAAGGGGGTGATGGTCGCCGGTGCGCTGGTAAGCATTCTCGCGGCGGCGATCATGTGGCTCACGGCCAGCTTTGCCGGACTGCTGGTCGGACGCGCGTTACAGGGGGTCAGCATCGGGCTGTTTACGACAGCCTATAAGGCCCTCGTTATGGACCTCGCCCCACCGACGCGGCGCGGGCAGGCGATCGGGCTGGGCAACCTGACGTTTGGCTTCTCCCTGATCACCGCTCCACCTCTCGGCGAGTGGGTCCAGCACACCTACGGTTATGGGATGACTTTCCTGCTCAGCATCGGGATCATGGTGCTGGTGCTGGTGGCGATTAATCTGGTCTCGTTCAGCGGTCATCGGCCCACCACGCATTCGATCCTCTCTGGCACACGCCACGTGTTGCCCCTGCGCACCACCCAGATCGGTATCTGGGGTATGTTAAGTAACGCGGTTCTGTTTTCTTCGATCTTCTCGTTTCTGCCCCTGCTGGCGGCTGCACGGGGGGTGAGCGGCGTGGGGCTGGCGTTCAGCGCGTACGCGCTGACGGAACTGCTCGGTCAGCCGCTTGGCGGCTGGCTTGGCGATCGCCTCAGGCGGCGGCTGGTGGTTGCCGCCGCTCTGCTCGTCGGGGGGCTGGGAATTTTCTGTTTTCTGGTCTCCGGGGGACGTTTTCTGATTTATGTGGGCGCGGCGCTGGTCGGGCTGGGGTCTTCGGTGATGCGCGTCAACCTGGATACCATCGTTCTCTCTGGCGCTCCTCTCGATCTGCGTGGGACGGCTACCGGCCTGGAGTATGCGAGCTTTGATACATGGATCGGGACGCTGGGCTGGCTGCTGGGGATCGTCACCGTCCGCTCAGGGTACACGACGATCTACACCATTATGGCTCTCGTCCCACCCCTGTGGGCCGTTTTGATGTGGTTCCTGATCCCCCCCGATCTGGACGCTGCGATCGCGACGACAAGCGTTGAGGCCGGAGCCCCGGCCGATCGTTAGCCCTCCTGCTGCGAGCGCAGGATCAGATGGCGGAGCATCGCCAGCGCGTGGGTGGTCACCCAGATGGGGGCGTCGGTCCGGGTGAGCGCCCAGGTGAAGATGCGCGTCCGGCATCCTTCCTCGCTGGCAACGGCTATCGCCGACTCGATGGTCGCGATCCCGTCTTCCTCTTCGCCGGATCGGATGATCACAGCCATCCCGTAGGTAGTCCCTTCCCGGTTTCGGATGGCCTGTGCGGTTGTCTCTACGAGGTTTCGGAGCGGGACACCGGCATTAATGCCCAGAGTCTCCAGCTCTTCAACGCGGCTCAATGAGAGGCTGTGAACGGGTACATCGGGGGCTTTCTCGCCGGCCCTCTGGAGCCGCTCGCTCAACAGACCTTCTGTCCCGATCTCGACGCAGGCCAGGCTCTCCCCCCGCTCTGCGAGCAGTCGGAGGAGCACCTCCTCGATGGTTTCCTCTCCCACCCCGTATATCCAGCTCCCCAGCCGCTGACGAATCTCCTGCTCCAGAGGGGCGATCATGGCATCGGCTTCCGCTTCGGTAGGGGCTTTGGCCGTGATCCTGACGTCCGTTTGCCCGGTGTGGGCGGCCAGCGCAACGGTCGGGTTGGCGGCGGTCATCAGGTCTCCGATGCGCATGTCAATCTGGCTCTCTCCGACTCCGGCTGTGCGCAGTACCCGGCTCTTGATCACAGCCGGGGCTCCCACGTATTCCCTTAACCAGGGCAGCAATGCGTGCTCAAGCAGGTATTTCATCTCACGGGGGACTCCCGGCAATGTCATCACAACCCCCCGTTCCGTCTCCAGAATGAAGATCGGGGCCGTCCCGACCGGATTCACAATGGGCCGGGCCCCCAGCGGGATGTGAGCCTGCCGCCGGTTGTTCTCACTCATCCGGGCCCCGAAGCGCTTGAAGCGTTCCTCGATCTGGTCGAGCAAGTCCTGCCGGAACTCCAGCGGGCGGTTCGTCGCGCGGGCGATGGCTTCTCTCGTCACGTCGTCTACCGTCGGCCCAAGCCCCCCGGTGGTGATCACCACATCCACCCGGTTGAGGGCGTGATCGATCACGTGGGCGATGCGATCCTCGTTGTCTCCCACGGTGGTTTTGAAGATCACGTCCAGCCCGATCTCCCGCGCCTTGCGGGCGATGTACGGGGCGTTGGTGTCAACAATCTCGCCCAAGAGTAGTTCCGTTCCAATCGAGACCAGTTCGGCGTACATGATCCCCCATTTCGTTTATTCGGGTGAGTCGCTTGCCTGAGTTGTGGTATGGTATAAGTTGCCCGGACGTTGAGGCATTCTAGCGCACCCGCTCTGTGCAGACAATGGGGGATTTCGATGCCGGATGGTGAGCATCTGTCGCCAGCCGAACGGGGCCGCCGGGGAGAAGCAATCGCCGCTCAGGCGCTTGAAGCGCATGGCTACCGGATCATCGAGCATAACTGGCGGTGTGAAAGTGGAGAGATTGACATTGTGGCCTGCGATGGCGAGACGTGGGTATTCGTCGAGGTCAAGACTCGCAGCAGCGAAGCTTACGGCTCCCCGGAAGAAGCGGTGACGCAGAGCAAGCAAACCCGCCTTCTCAACGCGGCGACGGCCTATCTGGCCGCGCACGAGCTGGATGATGTCGCCTGGCGCGTGGACGTGGTGGCGATCATGCTGGGGGAGGGGGGTAAAGTCCGGCGGCTGGCGATCTACCAGGACGCAGTGCGGGCCGATGGCTGAACCGTCTCTGCCGCCTCTGGTCGTCATCGTCGGGCCAACAGCGGTTGGCAAAACGGCGGCTGCCCTCGAGATCGCGCGGGCAACTGGCGGGGAGATCATCTCCGCCGACTCGCGTCAGGTGTACCGCTATATGGATATCGGCACGGCCAAGCCAACGCCTGAAGAGCGGCAACTGGTCCCCCACCACCTCGTGGATTTCCTCGATCCAGACGAGGAACTGACGCTGGCGCAGTTTCAGCGTATGGCTTATGCCGCTATTGACCGCGTGCGGGCGAGGGGACGCCTTCCCCTGCTGGTCGGTGGAACCGGCCAGTATGTGCGAGCCGTTGTGGAGGGCTGGGGGATTCCCCATGTGCCCCCTCAGCCGGAATTACGCGCCGATCTGGAGTCTTTCGCGGACGTGTACGGGCCTCCGGCGCTTTACGCTCACCTTGTGAGAGTTGACCCTCAGGCTGCTGAGGCGATTGACTGGCGTAATGTGCGGCGCGTGGTGCGTGCTCTGGAAGTCTACCTGATCACCGGCCAGCCGATCTCTCAACTCCAGAAGCGAACGCCACCACCTTATCGCATCCTGCAAATCGGGTTAACGCGGCCACGCCCCGCGCTCTACGCACGGGTGGATGAGCGCGTAGACCGGATGATAGAAAATGGCCTTGTGGAGGAGGTACGGCGTCTGCTGGAGATGGGCTATAGCTGGGATTTACCGGCGTTGAGCAGCCTGGGCTACGCTCAGATCGGGGAGTATCTCCGGGGAGAGGTGACCCTCGAAGAAGCCATTGCGGCCATCAAGCGAGAGACGCGCCGCTTCATCCGTCAGCAGTATACCTGGTTCCGCCCTGACGATCCGGCGATCAGGTGGTTTGATCTGGAGGAGACGCCTGTCAGTGATGTGGTCGCCTTTGTGCAGCGCTGGCTGGGATGATCTGGACCCCGCTCATGGCTGGCTCATCTCGATGACGATGTCCACCGGCGAGGGCTGGTCTCTGAAGATCGTGAAGTTGTCTTCCACAATGGTGACATATCCCTCTGCGAACACGTAGACTGTGTAGAAATTCCCCCGCGCCAGCCCTCTGGGGAAGGCGAAACGGCCTTCCCGGTCGGTGATCGCCTCGGTCAGGATGTCGGCCTCGTTCCAGGTGAAATCGGGCGACTCAAGGGCCACATCCAGAACAATGACCATCGCGCCCGGTATCCCCTCGGCGGTCAGGGCGTCTACGACGGTCCCGGTGATCATGACCTCGTCGTTTTCCGCTTCCTCTCCACTGACCGGACGCGTTCCACTGCCGACAGTGGTCGTCTTGGAGAACATGGGCCAGTTCTCCACCAGCACCTCGACGGCGTACACGCCCTCAGGCAGCGGTTCGTCAGCGGTCAGGCTGACCCAGAAGTTCTGCCCGACTCCCCCTGCATCCCAGGGCTGGGTACTGCTGGCGACCAGCCGCCCATCCAGAAACCAGCGGTAAGTCCACATCAGCCCATTGGGCATGAAGTCCCAGTCCACGAAAGCGTACAGGCTGGTGATCCCCAGTGGCATTACCTCTCCCATATCCCCACCGGGCAACCCGTCCCGTGTGATGTCGCTTGCGATCCGGTCGTTGGAGAACACAGCCGGCTGGTTCTGGCTGTTGGGGTTGCCAGCCAGAATGATGTCGCCGGTGGCGGCCAGCCGCTCCCCGATGAAAAGCTCCAGCCGGTAGGTTCCCATCGGCAGGCCTTCCAGGTTGATCGCGCTGACCGTTGCCTGCCCGTTCGGCTCACGATCCCAGAGGCGCGTTAGACTGAAAACCTGTGAGCCGTCCAGATACCAGACTTCCGTCCAGTCCTGCCCCTCGACCATGCCCTCAAAGTTGAAGCGAGCGTCAATCTCCGTTGTTCCGGCGGGGAACATCTTGCCGGTGGTGAGGAAGCCCCCCGCTCCATCGGGAATCCCGAAGGTCAGATCGCTGAAGATCGGCTCAGCGGGCTGCCCGCCGATGATGATGCTGGCAGAGGCAACGGCGTTGCCATTCAGGAAGAGCGTGAACTCGTAATTGCCGTCCGGCCAGGTGATGTTCTCGGTCCCGATGTACCACGTCCCCTTTCGTCCGCCTCCCCAGGCCAGCGGCCCCAGGCTGAAAAGCGGCATATCCAGACCGTTGTTTGTGACGCGCAGCTCATACGGCGTGCCGGGGCGCATATTATCGTAGTCGAAGAACAGATACAGGCTGGTTGTCCCGCCCGGCGCAGCCGAAACAATGCGGGTGGGCATCCCGAAGTCGTTGATCTGGGTGCTGAAAAACAACCGGTCAATCACGGGCTCGTCAATGACGGGCACAGTGGGCAACCCCGGCGCGTGTTCCAGATGGAAGCCGTGCCGCGCGGCCTCGATCAGGGGCAGCGCAAAGCTGACGGGACGGATAGCCGTAACTTCCCCGCCGATGGGGACACACTCATCACGTTCATCAATCCGCCCGTCGAGTGTGTTATCCTGAATGCTCAGGCAATGCGGCCCCGGTTCCTCGCCGTTCGTCGCGGGGGCACTGGTCAGGATGCCCGCCAGCCGCCCGCTTGCATCGTAGGCTCCGCCTCCGCTCATCGTACCGCTCAGTTCGGCGTCAGTCCTGAACCAGGCCGACCGACTTCCGCCTTTCTCGCTGGTGATGCCGGTGATCGGCCCCTCGATGGCGGCCACGCTGGCCGCGCCGATATTCGGATAGCCGATGAACGTCAGAGTGTTTCCCGGCAGCAGGCCGGAGGGGTCGCCGATGGTTGCGGAAGGCAGGTTGAGTGTATCCGGATCAATCGGGCTGCCGTCCAGGCTCCCTCTGATCCGGAGCACGGCCAGATCAAGCCCTGTATCTATCTCGGCCACTTCGGCGAGGTAGGTGGGGACGGGGGGCTCATCCAGCCGGACAGAGAGCGCCACTACGATGCGCTCTCCCCGGCAAGGGCCAAATGCGCCCGCCAGGTGAGCGTTGGTCAGTATCAGACCGGTTGGGCTGATCACCGTCCCCGACCCCACGCAGGAGAGCGCCTGTGTCCCCGCCAGATCGTAGGTTTGCATCAGGAAGACCGTTGCGCGTTCGGCCTCGGAGAGCGGCCCCGGCTCGGCTTCCTGAGCCGTCGCAGAGGGAACCATAAACCCCAGCACAACCAGCAGGCTGAGGATCAGGGTAAGCCATATCCGGCTGTGGGGGAGGGGGGATATGAGTGGTTCGGTCGTTTCTGTCATCGGGATCAATATTGCAAACTCGCAAAGAATCGCTGGAAGGCCGGGAAGTTCGCCTGATACGAATCTTCTTCAGCCATGTAGGTCACGATAATAGCCCGGTCCCCGTCCAGAATCACAAGGTCTGTGCCGAGCACGACAACAGGCAGGCGCTGGATGAACGGATTGGGATCGGCGTCCACGAAAGCGAAGTCCATCTGCGTCAGGGCCAGCCCGCCGATGTTGCGTTCCTCGACGTTCAGCACGCGGTAGGCGGGCAGGTCAACCGAACGTTGCAACGTCAGGCTGTCCAGAATGTTCCGAACCGACGTTGTCCCGCTGGCTGGCATGATGGTGACCATGAACTGAGTCTTGAAGGGCCTCGCCTTGGGATCGAAGATGCGGACTACATAGTCGCCTTTCTCGTCCACGAGCCAGGCCGCTGGATAGAGCGCCTCGATACCAGCCTCACGGTTGGTATACAACCAGACCTGGTTAAGATTCTGCTGACGGACGATCAGCCCCAGCGCCAGCGCCGTGAGCGTGATCAGGATGACCAGAACAGCGGAGAATCGATCGTTGCGGGTGAGATCGGAGAGGCCGTTTGCAGGGGCTTCATCTTCCCACTCCCGGATGCTCTCGTTCAACTTGCTTGCTCCAGTCGCGCCCTGATCAGGGCGTTGTTCCGCTGCTGCAGGCCGTAGATCGCCCCGAACACGAAGAGGAGAACCGCGAAGTTGAAAACCAGCCCCGGCCACGGGCTGAAGCCGTCCTGGGTGAGGCCGAGCCGGATGTTGTTTAACTCGTTGCCTGCGTAAAGCATCAGGCCATTGACCCCGGCGCTCAGGACCAGCCCCAGGCTCAGGTAGTAGAAAGGCATATCCTCAAAGCGATTGTGCCCCAGAAAGTACCCCATGATCAGGCCGGGGGCGAGATAGGCACAGGCCTGAGTGATCAGCCGGAAACTCCCGTTCACGAGGGAAACGCCATCCTGCCCCAGGACGAACAGCAGGTTGATCATCGCCAGATACCCCCATCCGGCTGCCATTCCGAACAGCACGCCATCCGTCCGACGGGTAAAGGTGGGCCTGTGCCAGACGGTGTAACGCACCAGAGCGTAGAGTATGAAGGCGTGGAAAAAGCCGTTGATCAGCACATTTCCCAGAAAACGGTTTGGCGGCGTCGTCCGGCTGAGCCAGACATCCAGATCGATCAGCTCGAACAGGAGGGGTCGCGTCACGGCTGCCGCGATGAGGGCCGCCAGCGCAAAGATAAGCGGCAGGGAGGCGGGCAATCGAATGTCGCGGCGGGCGGCGGCGCGGTAAAGAAGCAGGAGCCACGCCAGCGAGGGGATCAGCGATATGCCTGTCCCGATGATCAGGCGTGCGATGTTGCCCGGCTCCTCGACAACCTGGCTGGCAATGAGCAGCCCCATGATGATGAAGAGGAACAGGCCGAGGGCTGTCAGAGTGGCCCGCCAGAGCGGCGGGATATCCTCTGTGAACTGTTGCAGGTGAGTTTCACAGTAATTCCGCGATTTGTATTCGCGCTGCCGGGTGAGCCGACGCCCGCAGAC
>DRKO01000023.1 GCA_011051745.1 Chloroflexota bacterium
AATCCTGTGTTTCTTGGGGTGTGCCCACGTTTGCGTCTATTTGCTCTCGCGTGTTGTAGAAAGTGCGAAGGGACTGCCCGTCCATTAACTGGATGAATCGTCGCGCCTCTTCGTTCGTGGGATAGAGTGGTACATGAGGATCAGGCACATCATAATCCATCTCGCGAGTCATGATGCCTCCTTAATCGTGCTCGCGCTTCCTCTTTACATGCGGACGGACACGGAAACATCAACTGTTGTTATCGCACGTCCCGGAGGCTTCCGCAAGTCGGGGGGACGGCGGGCGTCTCAGCCGGTCAGCAGAGCCTTCAGCTCGCGCTTCAGATCATCGGAGCGCAGGCGGGCCACGCGCCGCGCCGCATCGTCCCGCGCGGCCTGCCACGCCTCCGCCCCCGGATTGCACCCCGCCCGGCGGCAGAGATCGAGCCGATCCAGCGCAAAGCGGGCCTCCAGCCGCAGCCAGCCCAGCCCGTCGAGCGTCTCCAGCGCCCGGCGGAGCCACTCATCGGCTTCATCAAGGGCGTTCCGGCGGGCCTGCGCCTGACCGAGCAACCCGGCGGCCAGCCCGATGTGCGCCCGATTGGGGAGGCGCTCCGCGCGGGCAAGGGCCGCCCGCAGCACCTCCAGCCCCTCGTCGGGCCGCCCCAGCTTCACCAGCGCATCCCCCAGACCGAGCCGGGCGGCATTGCCGTCAATGGCGTAGCCCATCCGCTCAAACCCCCGCATGGCAGCTTCGTAATCGGCCAGCGCCTCCTCCAGCCGCCCCGCCTGCGCCAGCGCATCGGCCCGCAGGCTGTGGTGATAAGGACGCGGCCAGTCAAGAGCAGGCAGCAACGCCAGCAGCCGCGCCAGCGCCTCATCCGGCTGGCCGCCCCACGCCAGACAGGAGACGCTCAGCAGGTCGTGACGCAGGGCCAGATCGGGCGGGAGGGCGTGGCGGGGAATCTCCTCCAGCGCGGCCAGTACGTCCGATGCCCAGCCGGGGCCATCCGTCTCCAGCCAGGCGTAGAACAGCATCTCACGAATGAAAAAGGCCGGGATGCCATTAGCCCCCGGCAGCCCCCCGGCCTGAACCAGCGAACGGGTGGCGAGATCAAGACCGCCCGCCAGATCGCCCAGCCAGTAGATATCCACAATGACGGCATAATACCGGGCCACCAGCCGCAGGGCAGGCTCGCCCAGCGCGTCGGCCAGCCGGTACAGTTCTGGAAGGGCCGCGAGGGTCGCGTCACAGTCGGCCTCGAAAAAAGCACGGTTGAAGGCCTCGAACCGCTCAACGAGGGCGGCCTTACCTTCAACCTCCAGACGATGATATTCTCGTTCCAGCCAGCGCCGCAGGCTAGGCATTGTGCCCTCCGCCCGACGGAGTCCGGAAAGCAAGCCCGCCGGGGCCTGCTTCAGGGACAGGCACTAATACGCCCGCGCAAAGTAGGCCTTGCCCTGCGCCGGTTTCCCGCACACGGCGCAGGTCGCATCCCCCGGCCCTTCTTTGTTGAGATCGAGCGGGAAACAGCGCGAGGTCGCCTTGGTGTCCTCTTTGATCCGGGCCTCGCATTCAGCCGTGCCGCAGTGCCAGATCAGCGCCCAGCCGTCGGCCACCGCCTTCTTAAGCTCCTCGTAGTCCGAGGCCTCGTGGATGTTGGCATCGCGGAACGCGGTCGCCTGCCGCAGCATGCTGCGCTGGATGTCGGTCAGCAGGCGCGTCACCGCCGGAATGATCCTGTCCTGCGCGGCGGTCTGCTTCCCCTCTTTACCGGGGACATCACGGCGGGCCAGCACCACGCTCTTCTTCTCAACGTCTCTGGGGCCGATCTCCATGCGCCCCGGCACGCCGCGCAACTCCCAGTCATTGAACTTGAAGCCGGGCGTCATCCCCTCGCGGTCGTCCAGATGAGTGCGGACGCCGACGCTCAACAGCGTCTCATGGATACGGCGGGCGGCTTTCATCACCGCGCTTTTCTCCTCCTCGTTCTTGAAGATCGGCACGATGACGACCTGAATCGGAGCCAGACGGGGCGGCAGACGCAGGCCTCTGTCGTCACCATGCGTCATGATGATCGCGCCGATGATGCGCGTGCTGAGCCCCCATGAGGTGGTGTAACAGTACTGAAGCTCGTTGTTAGGGTCCAGATACCTGATCTCAAACGCCTTCGCGAAGTTCTGGCCGAGGTTGTGCGAAGTTCCAGATTGCAGGGCCCACTTGTTGCCCATCATGGCCTCGATGGTGTAGGACGCCTCGGCTCCGGCGAACTTCTCCTGATCGCTCTTGCGCCCCCTGATCACGGGGATGGCGGCCTCGTTGATGGCGAAGTCGGCATACACGTCGAGCATACGGAGCGTCTCCTCCTGCGCCTCCTCCCACGTGGCGTGGGCGGTGTGCCCCTCCTGCCAGAGGAACTCAAGGGTGCGCAGGAAAAGGCGAGTGCGCAGCTCCCAGCGAACGACGTTCGCCCACTGGTTGATCAGGAGCGGCAGGTCACGGTAGGACTGTATCCACTGGGCAAAGGCATGGCCGATCACGGTCTCCGAGGTGGGGCGCACAACAAGCGGCTCCTCTAATTTCTGGCCGCCCCCGTGCGTGACGACCGCCAGCTCCGGCGCGAAGCCCTCGACGTGCTCGGCTTCCTTCTGGAGGAAGCTCATCGGGATAAAGAGCGGGAAGTATGCGTTCCTGTGCCCGGTCGCCTTGAAGCGCTTATCCAGTTCGGCGCGGATGTTTTCCCACAGCTCGTACCCGTAAGGCTTGATGATCATACAGCCGCGCACCGGCGCATAATCGGCCAGGTCGGCTTTCTGAACAACTTCAGTATACCAGCGCGAGTAATCTTCACTGCGTGGGGTAACGCCTTGCGATGCCATGCTGCGTTTTCTCTCCTCCGGTCGTATCAGGATGAAGCCTGATGGGAATCCTGAAAAGTTCTCTCGCGTCCGCGCAGGGGCGCAGAGGCCCCGCCACCCAAGTTTAGCGCGTTCTCGGCGGGGGAGAAAGTCGGGATGGGAGGATCGGGGAATCAAAAAGGGGTACAGGCGGTGCGGCCCGTACCCCGTGAGAGGGTCGGGGAGTTGATCAGTCCTCCGGCGGCCAGGGATGATCCGGATCGGCGTCGGGCGATTCGTTCCACTGGTACGCCCGGATGACGAACCCGAACGTATAGGTGGCATTCTCTTCCACCTGATCGTCGTTGCTGAAGCCGATCAGGATGCCGCATGTGGCCGACTGATCCTGATGCAACTGGATCGGCTCCTCCGCAGAGGAAGGGGCGACACACTCGGAGAAGTTCACCCAGGGCGGGTTATCCGGGTCGCCGACCGGACCGGTCAGCCGCACGGACGCCGTCCCCCGGCTGGTGATATCAAACGTGATGCGGCAATGGTAGCCGGGGTAAGCGCCCTCAACGGAGACCTCCAGCCGGTCAGCCCCCAGATCAACGCCGGAGTCTCCGTCCGGCCCCTGCAACTCGACCGTGCAATCCACCTTCTCGCTTTCGGTGGCAAACAGATCGGGATTCACATCCGCCGAGGCGATGACCTCCCCATTCTCGTCTGTGAACCACTCCTCCGTTTCGAATGCGGAGAACTCGACATCAACGGAACCGGTCGTGATGGATCCATCCATCGAGAGGGTCTCCGACCACAGGCCATAGCCCGCTCCGATCAACGCCAGAGAGAAGATCAGAATCCCGGTCAGCACACTCACTGTTTTACGTTCCATGCCCACCAGTCCTTTGTCTCTTCCGAGACTTCGCCGGTTTTCCCTGTCAGACGCGCTAGGGTAGCCGCAGGAAGCTGCCCGCAGCCGTGCCGTCTACAAAGTTCTCGTTAATTCCAGCCACGCAGTCGCCGATCTCGGACGGCGTGAGCGTGCCCCCGCCACCCAGAACCAGATTCGCCTCGTCAAGCACCTGCTGAACCGTCCAGCCGAAACAGGCGCTCGCCTCGTCGGCCACGATGAGAGCCGCCAGATCGAGATCGCTCGCGCCGAAGTCCGGGTCGCACTGATCAAAGCCGATGTTCAGCGTCAGGGCAAGGGCCTGCCCGGCCAGCACGCCCGCCTCGCTGCCCTCGCCCGCCTCCGGATCGGGGTCCACATAGGAGGCGGCGAACGGCCCGGCCTCCCCACCGGCGGGCAGGAAGGCCTCGATGGCGGCGGCGGTGGTGAACAGGGCCGTAAACCCGCCTTCATCATCGCTGTGGCCGATGATCAGCCCGTCAGGGAAGCAGGCGGAAAAGTGCTCGTCGCGATATGCGCCGGGGTTCTCGCCCTGCGCCTCACTCCCCCAGCCCCCCTGAGTCTGAGTGCGGAAGTCGCCCGCTTCGATGGCCGGTGGCGGGGTCGTCTCCTCCGGCGGCGGAGTGGTTTCTTCCGGCGGCGGCGTAGTCTCTTCTGGCGGCGGAGTAGTCTCTTCTGGCGGTGGCGTTGTCTCTTCCGGTGGTGGCGTAGTCTCCTCCGGTGGTGGCGTGGTCTCCTCCGGCGGTGGAGGGACTTCCTCGGTCGGGAAATCGCCCGTTCTGAGCTCGCCGGAAACCGCCAGCGTTTCAAACCACAGGGAATGACCAACCGGAATCAGGAGAGACGACACGGCAAGCACCAGCAGACCCGACACACCCAGCGTCACGGCAGTGCCGATAAGTCGCCTTCGCCTCATGAGATAAGTCCCTTCAGGAAATCGATCAGGTCACGCGCCCAGATGGAGACGTACCCGATCTTGGGTATGATCAGGATGACCTTTCCCCTGAGCTGTCCTTCAAGGACAGGGGGGTCATTATCGTTGTTATTGTCGCCCCGCGTGGTGAAAATATATCCATCCGGTCCTTTCTCGATTGCTATCACGCGGTGGACAACGTATTTATCTCCCTCGATAAAACGGATGATGTCGCCTACCTCGATCTTCTCAGCGGGAACATTACGGGTGATCACCACGTCGCCTGCCCACAGGGTGGGGTTCATGCTGGGGCCGCTCATCAGGGTGGGCTGGACGCCCAGCAAGCCGGTGTTAAACCACACCATCGCGACGGCGAACAGCCCGACGATCACCCAGCCAATGGACCCCGAATCGGAGTCCTTCTCCCTGCGGGAACTGGCTTCCTCTTCCTCCAGCCCCTGAATGACCAGCAATCCGATGGCCGGAACAAGCGTGCCAAGCATGGCGGTGATAATCCAGTTCGGGTTGGGGAGGATGGGCGACAGCCACTCAAATAACTCCAGCACGCCCAGATACGCGATAGAGGCGAACGGCCCCCCCAGCAGGGCGAGGTAGGTCGCCAGCATATTCTCCGAAAGCTGCGGGAGAACCGTCTCCCCGGCAAACTGGATAGCGCCCAGCGTCCCGTTGATCGAACCCAGACGCAGAATAGAGATGCCGGTCAGGGAGAAAATAACCATTACAAGAATAAAGGCCAGCGTGGGGTTGCGTCTGCTCAAAACGGTTACCAGATAGGCCCGGCCAAACTCCATCCCCCCCAGCGCGGTCAGGGCATAAACCAGATTGCCGATCACCATCCAGAGACGGCGGGAATACGGAGACCGACCAAAGCCGAACATCAGGCCAGCCAGAACGAAAAACGCCACCTGAACCGCCCCCATCATCAGGCCGGTGAGTATCACCGAACGGCCCAGCGCAAACACGCTCACCCCGCTGCGACGCCCGGCCTGCCAGGTGATGGGAACCAGCGCCCCCCACAGGAACGTTTGAATGACGTAGAACTCCAGCCAGGCAGGCCACGGAACCCTCGGAAGCCCGACGTTGATCACCAGATAGGCAAAGACCACCCAGCCCAGAACCGGCAACCAGACCCACCCTACCGGAAGGTGGGGCTGGGCCTCGGCGGGCAAGGTGAGAACAGGCCTGCGCTCCCAGGCGCGGCGCAGCATGGCGAGCAATTCCGGGCTGGCCGCTCTGGGCGGCGGGGTGTCGTAGAGCGGATCGAACACATCCGAGGGGAGCGTGACAGCCATCCCGTCCAGAGACGGGATACCCACCACCCTCTCCCCGGCCCTGATCGGCCTGCGCTCAGAGCCTTTGAGCAGAGGCGCGCTCTTCCCCGCCGTTGAAGCTGCACAGATGTGAGCGACCAGCCCCAGGAAAGACCCCTGCCCCTCCGACTGGCGGGGTTTCCTGCGGGGCGGATGCTTCTTCATTGTCATGGCAGAAGCTTCTGAGGCCATACGGACTTTTCCCCGCTGCTATGAACTCATGAAGTAACACAGGGCGAGCCGGTGGCAGGGGGCGGAGCACCACCCCCTGCCCCGAACAACTCACCAGCCTCTAACTGCTACTGCGGCGGCCAGCCCGGAGCCGCGTCCGGCGACTCGTTCCACTGATAGGCGCGGATGACGTAGTCGAAGGTGTAGGTCGTATTCTCGAACACGCCATCCTCATTGGTGAAGTGGATCAGGATGCTGCAGTAAGCCGACTGGCCTTCATGCAACTGGAGGGTCGGATCGCAGTACTCGTCGCCGCGATGCGCCCAGTCGAGCTTGCGATCTTCGGGCGGCCCCTCCCAGTATCGCTGACCGTTGCTGAAGGTGTAGATGATCTCACCATAGAAGAGATCGGTCTGTGAAGCGCACTCCGGCAGGTCAACCACCAGATCGAGCGTCTCGCCCGGCCCGATCCAGGCCCAGTCGTAGTCATAGATCCACTGGTTATCGATGTTGTCATCGAACTTCTGGTAGCTGGCCAGCCCGATCAGGTAGGTGCAGGTA
Organism: Chloroflexota bacterium; assembly: GCA_011051745.1. GTDB lineage: Bacteria > Chloroflexota > Anaerolineae > Aggregatilineales > UBA3940 > DRKO01. The sequence goes on from DRKO01000023.1 coordinate 6,707, forward strand.
TCCGATGTGTTGGTGACCGTGCCGACGTAGGTATTGGTGTCCGGATCATAGGTCAGGTAGCCGGAGAGGTCGTTTTCAGGATCGGGATCGCAACCCTCACCATAGGCCCACTCGGTGGCCCAGTCCTCGACCTCCATCGGTCGCTCCGGCGGCGGAATGATCTCGTCAAAGCAGCCGACCGGCCCGACCCAGTCCGGGTTGTCCGCATCGGGGGCAGGCTCAGGCCCGGCCAGATGAACGGGGACCGTCCCGATGTTGGTCACATCGAAGGTGACCAGGCAGTGGTAGCTGGGATACGCTCCCCCAACCTCGATGAACAGATGGTCAGCTCCTTCATCCACCACCGAGTCGCCATCCGGCCCCTCCAGCCAGGCATCACAGTACACTGTGTCATGCTTGATCTCAAACAGGCCGGGGTTCACCTCTGGAGAGGCGATCACCTCCCCCCACTCGTTCGTGAACCACTCCTCGATCCAGGGGCCGGAGAACCCGACATCGAGCGTGCCGGTCGTCACCGTGCCCCAGATGAAGAGGTCTTCGAACCACAGGCCATAGCCGACGCCCATTGCAGCCAGCGCAATGATCAGGATTGCGGT